>NZ_PIJF01000082.1:0-8415 GCF_002809985.1 Geobacillus sp. WSUCF-018B | reverse complement strand
AAAAATTTAGCACATTCCTTCAGAAAAGGGGAGAGGGCTTTCTGAAAGAATGTGCAAAAAAATGGGCGTTTTGTGCTGAAATAAAATGATAATTTACACATAGTTCCCCTGAGATTATCGCTGTGGTATAATATACGCCGCATTGGGCGACATGCCCGAAAGGTCATAGTTCCCCTGAGATTATCGCTGTGGTATAATTATCCGGCCCGATTTTTGAATACATTATTAGTCATAGTTCCCCTGAGATTATCGCTGTGGTATAATCGGCGCGTATTTATACCCGCAGCCATACGGGGTCATAGTTCCCCTGAGATTATCGCTGTGGTATAATAAGCGGGCAAGTTTAATACTCATATCGTCGGTCATAGTTCCCCTGAGATTATCGCTGTGGTATAATCACCAGGAACGCATACGCTGGGCTTTGAGGTCATAGTTCCCCTGAGATTATCGCTGTGGTATAATTCACCTCCTTCATCGGTATGTCTTCATGAAGTCATAGTTCCCCTGAGATTATCGCTGTGGTATAATAATCGCGCCGTCTTGGATTTGCGCCGTACTGTCATAGTTCCCCTGAGATTATCGCTGTGGTATAATTAAAGCGTTGTACTCGTACGCGTCAAAAGCGTCATAGTTCCCCTGAGATTATCGCTGTGGTATAATTCCTTTTCCGCGCGATCGCGCAACATCGGAGTCATAGTTCCCCTGAGATTATCGCTGTGGTATAATGGGGACGGATCGCAATAAGTCGCATAGACGGTCATAGTTCCCCTGAGATTATCGCTGTGGTATAATCAATGTTATAACTTTCATGCGCTATCATCAGTCATAGTTCCCCTGAGATTATCGCTGTGGTATAATTTTGCGAAGCTGACACTCGATACGATTCCGTCATAGTTCCCCTGAGATTATCGCTGTGGTATAATGAAAGGCAAAAATTTACGCACATTAGAACAGTCATAGTTCCCCTGAGATTATCGCTGTGGTATAATTTATGCGATGCCAACTGGGCATTTTGGGCTGTCATAGTTCCCCTGAGATTATCGCTGTGGTATAATTAAAGGACAATCCAGAGTTCATACAATGTGTCATAGTTCCCCTGAGATTATCGCTGTGGTATAATAACAAGGGAAAAGTCTCCCTGCTGTTCGTGTCATAGTTCCCCTGAGATTATCGCTGTGGTATAATTATCGCCAAGCGCACGGGCAAAGCTTGCTAGTCATAGTTCCCCTGAGATTATCGCTGTGGTATAATACGTATCCAAAAAAGCCTGCAATCTCAAGGATCGCAGGCTTTTTTGCTTTCAAAAAATGCAAAGGCGCTTATGCAAAAAGAGGAACCATTTCTGTTTTTTTTTAAAAAAGCGTCAGCTGGGTGGATGTCACTTTCTTTTCTTGCGCCGTTGGTTCCCCGAGAAGCAGCTGCATTTTTGCGTACTGCTTTTCCGTTACGACCATCGCCCGAATCGATCCTCGAGGGGGCAAGTTGCGTTTTAATCTTGCCAAATGTTTGTCCGTTGCTTCATGTCCGTGGCAGACGCGGCTGTAGACCGAAAATTGCAACATATCGTACCCTTCGTTCAGCAGGAATGTGCGAAATCGCCGGTATTCGCGCTTCTCCCGGTTGGTCACGACGGGAAGATCGAAAAAGACGAGCAACCGCATAAACTTACTCATACACGTGCAGTTGCAACGGGAGAAGTTCCGGCAATTTCAACAACGAAGGGTCTTGGCTTCGGCTTGCCGTGACGAAGCTTTTTGTCATTTCTTCCACCGCGTTCACGACGGTCAGTTTTTCTCCATTCACTAGTATGTCCATGTTGACTAAATTATATAAGTCTGCCCGAATGGATGGAGAAAATTCATCATCCGGTTGAATATGTTGAGCCACGTATAGGTCAACGAGCGGACGCAATACTTCCATAAAGTCGTCGGCGAGATTAAATTTGTTCAACTCGTTATCATGGTAAATTCCTAAGCATGGGAGAAAACCATACCCAACGAGAGAGCGGGCGACGAGTCCCCGCATAATGGCGTATCCATAATTCAAAGAAGCGTTCACCACAGAGTCGCTTCGCCGAGTAAATTCGCTGCCAAATAAATACTGGAAGTACTTTTTCGCTCCATACGCTTCACGGTTATTGCTGTCCCCAGAGTCGACGGTTTTGCTGATGCGGTATAGGTCGTCGGCTCCTTCTTTGTTCAGGAACTCCAAACACTTTCCTTGATTGATGAGTTTTTGAATCACGATTCGCTGCCAAATTCGCTTTTTAAAAGGCTTGGAGTAGGCGTACTGCATGTGCAGCACGCCCACTTGGCGGGAATGTTTTTGAAATGGCTGCAGCACCCCATTGGGAAGCCGTTTTTGGTCACAGGTGAATAATGTAATGTTATGTTCGGCCATTTTGCTTAAAGCGGCTGCTGTCACGCTGACAGCTTGTTCCTCGATGATAATGGAACAAATATCCTCGAGCGGGATCGAAACTTTTTCTTCTTGTTCAATCACGAGTTGATTGTAACGGACGGACAGTTTCCCCGGTTTTCGAATGAGCAGATGACGCCAACCCAACTCTTTTTTCCCCTCTCACTTTGTAGATGTTGCCGAGCACATCTACTTGGTATTTCTCGAATCGTTTGAGGGTTCTTGAACCGACGCCTGAGAGGGAGAAGCTACAGTCATGGCTGACTAATTCCAGTCCTGCTGTTCCCGAATGAATGGTTTTATAGTAGGCAAAAAGATCCTTAATTTTGATTTCCTCGCCTCCGGCGGTTTTGATTATTTTTTCCCGCGGAAGCTCAATGCGAATGAGATCATTTGGGTACAGGCTGAATCGGAACGTATAGTCCTCTGTCATTTCCTTCCATTCGGAGTACGGCTTGTTCGGCTCGATGGCTTTGTTTGGCAAAATCCCTTTCATGATGTCCATGGTGTAGACAGGGACACAATAATATTTCCCATCCTTTTCAAATACGTCAACCCGAACGATGTTGCTGTTGTAGGCGACGGTTTTGCCGTCATTGAGCGGGATGACCTGGTTTTTTGTGTCGATGATTTTTACGGTCCGAATGACAGGCCCGGGTTCGCCGTTCTTTTTCGGCTTGTACAAAGGCTCTTGGAATGCCTTTTTCGGGTCATTGTTATGTTCAAGCAGCCGCTGGCGGATCGCTTCGTATGTCCTTGGGTCGCTTTCTTTGCCGTACATCGGAAAATGCCCGCTCGCATCCAACTTGATTTCGGACAGTTTCGTTTTGACAACAGTTTGGATTTTCCCGCTCCGTTCATCGATACCGACGTAGCGCCGTAATGTTTCTTGATGAGCCGCCCCTGTAACGCTCCGCTTCGGCATTCGGGATACAAAAACCGGCTGTAGCGATTCGAGTTTCTGATCATCATAATTTCCAAGATTGAGAGCTTTTATACTCTCTTTTGGATGTTTTGATAAACGCGCCCGCAGTTCGTCGGCGAAGTGCGGCCAAGGCTGCGGGAAGTGCGGTTCTGTCTTTTTGGCCAGTTCTTTGTTTTGTTCGCGCCGTTGGTAAAAGGCGGTGACTTTGGCGATATCGCTTGGCGTTGTGCAAGCGACGATCACGGCATCGACTGCATGATGCAAATCCGATTCTTCACGGTTTTTGTTAAACTCCCAGCGGCTTCGCAAATGGGCGGTAACGCGGCCGTTGACCGTATAGACTTTTTGCTTGTCATCACTTTCGGCGAATTTCAGATGTTCGCGAATAAAGTTGGCGAAAAAGCGTGAAATATACCGGGTGTCATTTAAATTTCGATTTTTAAATTCTGTTTCTTCATTTTCATCATAATGGAGTCGGAGCAGCCGATCCCGTTTCTTTTTGGAAAACTGCTTGTTCGTTAACACAAACGTTTCAAACTGTTGCCAGCGTTCGGTTCCGACGCCTAAATATTCGGCAGGAATGCGGTTGCCTTTTTCGCGGTTTTCTTTTGTCAATACCAACACTTTATTGGTATAGCTGTCATCTAGGCTCCGGCTATATGGAATTACATGGTCTACTTCCGTGTACCCTGGTTCAAGCAGCCGCTCGATTTCGATCGGTTGAAGCGAGTAGGCGCACCTCCCATTTTGCTCACTCCAAAGTTTGAACTTGACAATGTCATGGCCGGTTGGGTTTAGCGTCAATCCATACTCCATGAGTTGGCGGATGGCGGTTTCGTTTTTCTTCCGGTTTTCGTCTTGTTCTTTTTTTGTTTTCCGCCGTTCGTCAAACGTTTGTGATAAATCGCGGGCCAACTCGATATGAATGGATACCGGCGAACCGTACTTTTTAATAATAGCATTCACCACTTTCCGCGCCTGTGTCAATGCACGCATGACGACCGGATTGGCGATCGGCGGAATATTTGGTAGCAACATTGTTTTTTGTTTCTTCTTTGGCCCTGTAAATGTGTATCCCGCCCGCTCACAAGCCGAAGAGTAGACTTCTCCTTGTTCCATGTACGGGAGAATGCTGCGAAGCGCCTTTAGCGACAAATGGCCGAATTTGGTGAATGACAAGTTCAATAGTTCCTCAATTAGCTCGTTGTCATATACCTTGTTCGCTAAATTTGGCATCCGTTTTCCGTTTTGTTCATATTCGTTTCGCAAGTAGCTGCGAATGTCGGCATCATCTTTAAACAATGTCAGGGCGTAACCGAATGTATCAAAATCGATGGGGAGAAATGAACTTGACTTCCCCTTTCCATACACTTTATCGACGGCTTTCCGAATTTGATGATAGGCGTCGAGTTCAAGGAATCGGATGTTTTCATTTTGCTTTCGTGATTCGCCTCGATCATACACAATGCCTTTAAAGTAAGTGTCATCAGGCAAACGGAGCAACGTCCGTATATCATGGTAGGTGATTTTGTTTTTTTGGAATGCCTGTTCATACAAAAGGCGTCGTTCCTCATCGGTGAGCCCCCGTGTTCCTGATGGGGAGATGAGCCGCAATTTATTGATGTGCTCCCAGGCGATGAACGATTGGAATGTATAGGTTGCTTTTGGCGCCCGTTTTTCTTTCGGTTCAAAGGTACAAAAGCCGACCTTTTTCTCGATGTCATCTTTGGAAGCAACAGGACGCTGGGAAGCCCAAATGGTGATATATTCATTCTCAAACTTTTCCGTGCAACTCATGTTTCCAAACTCACGCTGTTTGGAGAAAATGAGTCGAATCTCGTGTTCTAAGTCATCGCGGGCGATCGTGTTTGTATAATTTTCTCCTTTATTGCGCTTATGGAGCGCAAACTTTGGATCTTTCACAATCATTTCGCCGACGGTCCGGTAGCCTGAAAGAATGGCCCGGTTTTCTTCGATATGTTTGAGCATCGTGCTGTTTTCTTTGTTGCTGCGCTCGCTTTTGCGGTTGGATTTGAAACCGCGCCGCTTGGCTAGATGAAGGAGGACGCGAGCCAGCTCGTCGTTGTTTAATTTTCGATCCAATGCCTCAACACGCAGCTGCCAGACGTCGATTTCGTGTTTTTCCTCGAATAGCTTGTCCAGTTCCTCTTTCGTTAAAATTCCTTCACGAATGACCAGACGGCGAATGCGCTCCAGCCGATGCTTGCGGCGGCGCAGGCGACGCCGGGCGGAGCGGGCGAGGCGTCGGGGAAGAGCTAGGGATTCTCCCGTCTGCGGATTTTCGGCTCTGTCAAAAATGCGGACGCCCAAATCTTCGATGCGAGGAATATCCAAGTTAATGACTGCCCACCCCACAGAGGTAATGCCGATATCAAGGCCGATTTTGTATCTCATGTCGATCCCCTCCCGTTAATAGAGATATGTAGTAAAAAAGACCTTAGCGTTTTCCGCCAAGGTCTGAGTTTGCGCAAGGATGGGGAATGCCCGCCAAAAGCGGGCGACAGGCGATCCCCAACGCCGCGGGTCAGTCTGCCTTAGGCAGAAAGCCCTTATCATAGTAACCCTGAGATCATTGCTGTGGTATGATCCTATTACTATAATAATGGGGAATTTTAGAAAACGCAAGCGTTTTTTCAAAAGTTAGAGTATTTTGAGTGAAGGGAAACCCACTCGTATGGGCCTGTCCTAGTGCTGCATCCACCATAATAATCCGGTTGCCACCGTCTTGTTAAGCAAAATGGGGTATAATGAAGAGGAGAAAGTCGACGTGAAAAAGGAATTTTTGCGCATGCTCGTCCGTCTCGAGCTGGATGAAGCGAAACAGCGGCTGTTGTTCGGTTTTTTCGAGACGTATTTGCGGCTATCTGAAGAGGAGGAAGCAAAACCGCGACACGAGGTGAGCCAAATGGAAACGAAGGAAGCAAAGCGTGTGATGGAGCTCATCGTCTCGTACGAACAGCGGGGAATGGAAAAGGGAATCGAGAAGGGAATCGAACAAGGGGTCAAACAAGGGATCAAACAAGGTATTAAACAAGGGCGCCAACAAGGGATTGAGGAAGGGAAGCTCGACGTGGTGAAGAGAATGCTGGCGAAAGGGTACGATGTCGAGATTGAAAGGATGAAGGGGTGAGACGGCCCTTCGCCGTCAAGCCCCACATTGTCGTCGACCTCCAATCGTGCAAAAACCCCGGGGGATCGACGACAATGTTTTTTGCGCAAAAATCCTACAGCCATCACGGCTGAACCATATTGACAGAATTTTTGGAATGTGGTATTCTGGAAACAACCCAAAGGGAAAAAGCTTGATTTGATGCGCATGGTTTGGGGTTTTTATCGTACCTATGAGGGATTGAAACTTCGGCAGATGATCAAAGAAGGCCTGGAATCCGGGATTAGATTCGGCACAGCGAACCGGGAAATCTGCTTGTGTCTACTAGTTGCAATGAATGAACTGGGGGTGAAGAAACCATGATCACGATCTATGACTTGATCGGCTACATTCAAAACATGGACAACATGGACAAATTGGATGAAATCATCAGTCGATGGTACTTTCAAACGTCTGTCTGGACATCACAGGTGAAAGAAGAAGTCAAAAAAGCGGTGGTCGAAATCCTACAACTAGGCGAACCTAAAGTGTACCAGTTTTTTGTGGATATGTACGGTCTTAAAATGTGAAGTTTTTATCGTACCTATAAAGGGATTGAAACGTCATCCCGGTCGTGACAATTGGAGTTCCTTCTGCCGTTTTTATCGTACCTATGACGAATTTCTCACTGTGAGCAGGATGCCGCCTTGGGGACGGCGAATAGAAAAAGAGAGACCATCAAGGTGAGGTGATTGAATGGCGATTGACCATGATCGGCTGTTCAAAGAGCTGATCCGCACGTTTTTCGAAGAGTTTCTGCTCCTCTTTTTCCCCGACATGCACGAGCATATCGATTTCCACCATCTGTCCTTTTTATCCGAAGAGCTGTTTACCGATGTGACGGCCGGTGAAAAGTACCGCGTTGATTTGCTGGTCGAGACGAAGTTGAAAGGCGAAGACGGGCTGATCATCGTGCACGTGGAAACGCAAGGGTATGTCCAGCCGACGTTTGCCGAGCGCATGTTCCTCTATTTCAGCCGCTTGTATGAAACCTACCGGACCCGCATCGTCCCGATCGCCGTCTTCCACTATGATTCTCTCCGCGAGGAACCGTCTGTGTTTTCGATGGAATTTCCGTTTGGGGAAGTGCTGCAGTTTCGCTTTTTTCCGGTGGCGTTGCGGAAGAAGCAGTGGCGGGAGTACATCCGGCACGACAACCCGGTCGCGGCTGCGCTGCTCAGTCAAATGGGGTATACTGAAAGAGAGAAGGTGGAGCTGAAAAAAGAGTTTTTGCGCATGCTGGTGCGGTTGGAGCTCGATGAGGCAAGGCAGCGGCTGCTGCTTGGGTTTTTTGAGACGTACGTGAAGCTGACGGAGGAAGAGGAACAACAGCTGCAAAGCGAGGTGAAGGCGATGGAAACGAAAGAACGAGAGAAAGTGTTGGAGCTGATCATCTCCTACGAGCAAAAAGGGAAGAAAGAGGGGCTGGAAGAAGGGGTAAAACGCGGCCTTGAGCAAGGGATGAAGCAAGGAATGAAGCGGCTCATTGAGACGATGGCGCAAAAAGGGATGACGGCCGCCGAGATTGCCCGGTTGGTTGATCTTTCTGAAGAAGAGGTTCGAAGCTTGCTGAGCGAGTAAGAGGGAAAGGGGGGTCGATCTCATCCTGGTGTTTCCTGTTGAATGAGTAAGAGGGAAAGAAGAAGGCGGTTATCCACCGCCTTTTTTTCATGAAGTTTGACTTCAGCCGCTTGTTCCGTGAGAATCGTACCACGTGATTTTTATCTTAATTAGGCGAGAAGACTCCCACTTCAACGAAGCGAAGCGGAGTAAGTGGGAGATGAATCGCCTTAACTATATTTTACTGAAAATAGGATAGATTCAGTAAAATATAGTATCATATAGTTAGATGGGAGGTGAAAACATGTATTTTTGTATCAAACAACAGCTAAATGGTTTGACC
>NZ_PIJF01000081.1:0-6818 GCF_002809985.1 Geobacillus sp. WSUCF-018B | reverse complement strand
GTGACGGGGCAAGCCTATGGCTTGCCTTCGACAGTCGAAAATGGACAAACCGCTTTTCCGTCAAGGATATGTTAAACTTCTTCGTTGCATCTATATAGATATGCTGTCAGGCGGCAACGGCCGGTGCAGTACAAAGCGCCGCATTTCGCCGCCCCGCCCTGGCCGTTGCTGCCGTGTTGGCGCAACGGTATAATAGCGAATGATGGACGTGTCAATCATTGGAGGGAATAAGTACGTGAGAACGACGATTGCGGAAGTAAACCAATATGTCGGCCGGCAAGTCACGATCGGCGCCTGGCTGGCCAATAAGCGCTCGAGTGGAAAAATCGCCTTTTTGCAGCTGCGCGACGGGACGGGCTTCATTCAAGGCGTCGTCGAAAAGGCGAACGTCTCAGAGGAAGTATTCCAACGCGCGAAAACGTTGACGCAAGAAACATCGCTGTATGTGACCGGAACAGTGCGCATTGACGAGCGTTCGCCGTTCGGCTACGAACTGTCGGTTACGGACTTGCAAGTCATCGATGAAGCGGTCGATTACCCGATTACGCCAAAGGAGCACGGCGTCGAATTTTTGATGGACCATCGCCATTTATGGCTTCGGTCGCGGCGTCAGCATGCCATTATGAAAATCCGCAACGAGGTCATTCGGGCAACGTACGAGTTTTTCAACGACCGCGGGTTCGTCAAAGTCGATGCGCCGATTTTGACCGGCAGCGCGCCGGAAGGAACGACCGAGCTGTTCCACACGAAATATTTCGATGAAGACGCGTATTTGTCGCAAAGCGGCCAGCTGTATATGGAGGCAGCGGCGATGGCGCTCGGCAAAGTATTTTCATTCGGCCCGACGTTTCGCGCTGAAAAGTCGAAAACGCGCCGCCATTTGATCGAATTTTGGATGGTCGAGCCGGAAATGGCGTTTTACGAGTTTGAAGACAACTTGCGGCTGCAGGAAGAGTACGTCTCCTATCTTGTGCAGTCGGTGCTCAGCCGCTGCCGGCTCGAGCTTGGGCGGCTTGAGCGCGATGTGTCCAAACTTGAGTTGGTCACGCCGCCGTTTCCGCGCCTGACGTATGACGAAGCGATCAAGCTTTTGCACGACAAAGGGTTCACCGACATCGAGTGGGGCGACGACTTCGGCGCGCCGCATGAGACGGCCATTGCGGAAAGTTTCGAGAAGCCGGTCTTTATCACTCATTACCCGACGTCATTAAAGCCGTTTTATATGCAGCCGGATCCGAAGCGGCCGGACGTTGTGTTGTGCGCCGACCTCATTGCCCCGGAAGGGTACGGGGAAATTATCGGCGGCTCGGAGCGCATCCATGATTATGACTTGTTAAAGCAACGCCTTGAGGAACACCATTTGCCGCTTGAGGCGTATGAATGGTATTTGGATTTGCGCAAATACGGATCGGTGCCGCACTCTGGGTTCGGGCTCGGCCTCGAGCGCACGGTCGCTTGGATTTGCGGCGTCGAGCATGTGCGTGAAACGATCCCATTCCCGCGCCTTCTCAACCGTTTGTATCCGTAACCCCCCTGCAAAAAGGGGGTTTTTTTGCCGCCGGCATGTTATACTATAGTTGAGGTGCATCGGCATGGAAAAGAAAAAGGTGGCCGAATGGCTGGCGCAAGGAAGCGTCGCCGTTCCAAAGCTGTTATTGAACCATTATAAACAGCTTGGCTTGAGCGAGGCGGAACTCGTGCTGCTTTTGCATATGCAGTCGTTTTTTGAGCAAGGGATCACCTTTCCGACGCCGGCGGAGCTGGCCGAGAGAATGACTGTCCCGGCGGCGGAGTGCATGGAAATGATGCGCCGCCTTTTGCGAAAGGGGATGGTGGCCATTGAGGAGCATACGGACGAACGCGGCATCCGCAGCGAAAAGTATACGCTCGAACCGCTTTGGGAGCAGCTGGTTCACCATTTGTATGCAGAAGCGGCCAAGGATGAGCGCGGCGGCCAGCAGGAGGAGGAAAGCCTATATACGGTTTTTGAGCAAGAATTTGGCCGCCCGCTCTCCCCGTTTGAGTGCGAAACGCTCGCGATGTGGATCGACCAAGACGGCCATGAACCGGCCATCATTAAAGCTGCGCTGCGCGAGGCGGTGCTGTCGGGAAAACTGAACTTTCGCTACATCGACCGCATTTTGTTTGAGTGGAAAAAGAACGGCATCCGCACGATCGAGCAGGCGCACGATTACGGCAAAAAATTCCGCAAGCCGAAACCGCTCGCCCGCCCGGCGAAACAGGCGACAGGGGAATTTAAGCAGACGATTCCGTTTTTCAACTGGCTTGACTCGTAAACGAGAGCGCAGTCTCTCGTTTTTGTTTGGCCAAAATCGCGAAATGCTCGTATGGATGGCCAAACATCGCGAAAGGAGGAGAAGAGGGATGCTGACGAAGCAGCAAATCCGCTGTTGTTTGGACGTGATGGCGGACATGTTTCCCAATGCCCATTGCGAACTTGTGCACCGCAATCCGTTCGAACTGTTGATCGCGGTCGTTTTGTCAGCGCAATGCACCGATGCGCTCGTCAATAAGGTGACGAAACATTTGTTTGAAAAATACCGAACGCCGCACGATTACATCGCGGTGCCGCTTGAAGAGCTGGAGCAAGACATCCGATCGATCGGATTATACCGGAACAAAGCGAAAAATATTCAAAAGTTGTGCGCGATGCTGATTGAGGAGTACAACGGTGAGGTGCCGCGCGACCGCGATGAATTGATGAAGCTGCCGGGCGTCGGAAGGAAGACGGCCAACGTCGTCGTCTCCGTGGCATTTGGCGTGCCGGCCATCGCCGTTGATACGCATGTCGAGCGGGTCAGCAAGCGGCTCGGCTTTTGCCGTTGGGACGCGTCAGTTCTGGAAGTGGAACAAACGTTGATGAAAACCATTCCAAAGGAAGAATGGTCGATCACCCACCACCGGATGATTTTTTTCGGCCGCTACCATTGCAAGGCGCAGGCGCCGCAATGCCCGGTATGCCCGCTTCTTCATTTATGCCGCGAGGGAAAAAAGCGGATGCGAAAGAGGGAAAACAAACGTGCGCGTGCCGACTGAATGGGCTCGCCCGCTTTTTCCCGGACGGGCATATTTCTAGGCAAGTTGCCATGAAAAAGCGGATGGCCCGATAGGCCATCCGCTTTTTTGAGGTAGGTGATCTCACTGGCGGCTTCCATTTCTCATGCCAGCATTGCCGCTGTTTCCTGATTGTGGATTGGTCGGCGTTGTTGCGCCGCCATCCCCTTGGCCGTTGTCTTTGCCGCCGTTGTCTTTGCCGCCGTTGTCTTTGCCGCCGTTGTCTTTGCCGCCGTTGTCTTTGCCGCCGTTGTCTTTGCCGCCGTTGTCCTCTTCGCCGCCATCATCGCGATCTTCGTTGCCATTGCCGTTGTTTCCGCTATTTCCGCCATTGTTGTTATTTTGATTGTTTCCATTGCCCCCATGATCATCGCCGTTATCCCCGTTCGTGCCGCCATTTCCGGCGCCACGGTTGTTGCCATCATCGTTCGCTCCATTGCCCGGCGCCGTCGGCTGCTCGCCGCCAGGGATGCGGATGCTCGTGATCGCCGGCTTGCTCATCCGCTCGCCTTCCTTGGCATAGACGGCGATTGTGTACGAAGCCCCTGGCGCCACGTTCGTCACTGTCACGCTTAAATCTTTGGTCGTGACCGTTTCCGTATGCCCTTGCTCGTCTTTGATGCGCACTTCAAACAGCGTGTCGTCGGTTTTCTCATCATACGACCAAGAGACGGAAATGATGTTGGCAGCTTGATCGTACGAAGCGGCCAACCCTTTGACAGCCGGGAGCTCTTCCGGCTCATCTTTTGCGACTTCTGTCGGTTCGGTGCCGCGCACGAACAATTCATACGTAATGTCGCTTTCAGGCGTGTATTTGCCGGCAAGTTTCGGCGGATTCGTGCCTTTTTTGATCGGCAGTTTGACGACGCTGTCCGGCCGCTGAAACTCTCCGCTGCCATCGTCGAGATGGGACATCAGATCTTTCAGCAAGAGCTTCGGAATGCGCTGCTCCCGATCTCCTAATGTAGCTGTTTCGCTTTTTTTGCTGAAGCCGACCCAAATGGCCGCCGTGTAGTTTGGCGTATAGCCGACAATCCAGCTGTCCGGCACATCGTCCCGTTTGAGGCCAAACTTCGCGCCGTCTTTGCCGTAGTTTGTCGTTCCGGTCTTGCCGGCGAGCTCCAATCCTGGAACATAGGCGGACTGCCCAGTGCCAGAGCGGATGACCGATTTGAGCATGTCGGTAATCATGTATGCGGTGTAATCATGCATGACTCGCTTCGGTTTTGGCTTTAAGTCCATTTCCGTGCCGTCTGGGAAGACGATTTTCGTCACCGCATACGGCTTCGTGTAAACGCCGTTGTTGCCGAAGGCGGCGTAGGCGCCGGCCATCTGCAGCGGCGATACGTAGCGCGATACGCCGCCGATTGCGTACGGCTCATATACTTCGTCAAAACCCATGCCGAGCCGGTTGGCAAACTCTTTCGCCCGCTCCTTGCCGACCGCTTGGAACGTTTTTAACGCCGGGATGTTGCGCGACCATGTGAGGGCATCGCGCACCGTCACCGGTCCGGCGTAGCGCCCGCCGGCGTTGCGGATCGGGGTGCCGTCGGAGTACGTATACGGCTCGTCAACAAGAATGTGCGCGGTTGACCATTTTAAATATTCGATCGCCGGCCCGTAGTCCAAAATCGGCTTAATCGTTGAACCGGGCTGGCCGACAGGCTGAATTGCGTAGTTGAAACCGAACTCGATGTTGTCGCGATGGCGTCCCCCGCCTAACGCGCGAATGGCGCCCGTTTTCGTGTCGACGAGGGCGATTCCCGACTGCAAATCTTTTTTGGCGGTAAAACGTTGATCGGAGTTTAATAGCTTTTCAACGTACGATTGCGCCTCTTGATCAAGCGTCGTGTAAATTTTCAGCCCGTCTTCAAAGACGTTGACATTGGCTTTGTCCGTCACTTCTTTGATCACTTCGTCAATGAAGGCGTCGTATGGCACGGAATTTTGCGGCTTTTTCCGCTCGGTGAGCATCGATTTGATCGGCACCTGCTTCGCTTTTTCCGCTTCTTCCGCGCTGATAAAGCCATGTTTCACCATGAGCGACAAGACAGTGTCGCGCCGTTTTTTCGCCGCCTCTGGATGAACGTACGGGTTGTACCGGTTCGGGCTTTGCGGCATGCCGGCCAAGAGCGCTGCCTCGGGGAGCGTCAGCTCTTTTAAGTTCGTTTTGCCGAAGTAATATTCCGCCGCCCGGGCGACGCCATAAATGCCGTCTGAGTAATAAATTTTGTTCAAGTACATTTCCAAAATTTCGTGCTTCGAATACTTTTGCTCAAGCTGCAAGGCGAGCCACGCTTCTTGCGCTTTCCGCTCCAACGTTTTCTTTGGTGAGAGGAACGTCATTTTCACGACTTGCTGGGTGATCGTGCTGCCGCCTTCCGCGCCGAACCCTTCGCGAATATTGGCGATGACCGCGCCGGCTAGACGGACGATGTCGATGCCGTGATGCTCGTAAAAGCGGGCGTCTTCGGTCGCCAATACCGCATTTTCCAGCACTTTCGGCACGTCCTTGTATGAGATGTACGTCCGTTTGTAACCGCCCAGCTCGGCGACTTTCTTTCCGCTCATATCGTACACGGTCGACGAGAGCGGATCTTTAATTTTCGCCTCATCGAGCGGAGGGGCGTCCTTGACAAAGTAGGCGAACGCAGCCACCCCCCCGATGGCGCCAAGGGCGATCATCAGCACTATCGCAATGGCGATCGCTTTCAACCAGGACCTTCCTCTTTTCTTTTTCGCCTTCTTTTGTTTCGTCTGTTTCGCTGCCTGCTTTCGTTCCACACGAGAACGATATTCACCAGACATAAGCAAATCCTGCCTTTCTTACAAGTTTTCACCTTAAGCGGTGAAGTACACGTTTTCTATTACACTAATATAATCAATTCTCGGCTGGTAGCCAAGCGGGATATAATGCCCGTATTGTTCGATCTCCCGTTTTGGGATCGACTTTCTTCCCCCGGCTTCTTGCTCATTCCAGCGGGCAATTAAGTGGGAGGCGTCAAGCAAATACGTTTCATTGAGCAGGGAAAAACGCAAAATCGCAAAGCAAATGCCGCCGTGGGCCATGACTTGCGCCATATGGCGGATTTGGTGAGCGTGGAAATTTTTCAGCGGAAACGACGTTTTGTTTCTCGTCTCCTTTGCCTCAAAGTCGATGTATTTGCCGCGATAGATGCCGTTGTAGTCGGTCGTCGACGCCTGCCGGAAGTACGCCTCTTTGATGACGGCGGCGCTCCGTTTCGGATAATCGACGCGGACGATTTGCACCGGAGTCGGCTTTTTATGGATGACGGCGATGCCGTGCTCCCGATAATATTCATTCGTCGCGTTTAAGTCGTCTTCGAGCGTCATGCCGCGGTTGGCATAGCCGGCTGCCGCCGGCGGTCGCACCGCGCTCGGTCCGTTTCCGCGGTATTCTTTTCCTCCTGGATATTTGAGTGCCATCGCGTTCATCTCCTTTGAATGGTTTTTATTATACCATACGCTCGGAAAAGATGCGCCTTTTTTTCTTCCCCACGGCTGCGCCTGCTCTTGTTGTCGAATGGCGGCCGCATCCCGCTTTCTTTGCCGAATCTGTTCTACTTTTGTCGCTGCAGCAGGGAGTGATCCCCTTGGACGCGAATGGAATATCATCACGCCAGGGTAGCGTCAAAAGTTCTATGAAAACTCCACACAGATCATCCCATTGAGCATCGTGGGGCATGCGGAGGGCCGGATTCGCCCTTGACCAACACCCGCCA
>NZ_PIJF01000009.1:0-98432 GCF_002809985.1 Geobacillus sp. WSUCF-018B | reverse complement strand
GACACGCCTCAAAGAATAAGGATTGCTTGAAGCAGTCAAACTTCTTTGGAAGCCCCCACTTCAAATTTTCGCTAGAAAATTAAGTGGGGGTAGTTCACACCGCCACGCTCATGATTGTATCACATCTTGTCCTTAAAGTTCGGCCACGCTGCAATATTTTTTTGCGCTATACATTCCCATTATTTTGTCGTTGCAGGATATCTCCCATCACCAATAGAATGGTATTTGTCGAAGGGCATGCGGCGGTGCCGGAAAAGGCGGAAGAAATCAAAGCGAACGCCATCGCCCGGGCGAAAGACTTGGCGCACACGTTTTAACGGGAGAACGGGTATTGCGCGGAAAATGGCCGCAAACTTGGCTCGGGAGCCTCTTCATTCGGAGAGGCTCCTTTTTTATTGGACAACCAAACCGCCGTGACGTTCATATACGCTGGTGGGGAGCCGTATGGTATAATAAACCATATAGAATGAAGAGTGGGGGTTCCTCGTTGGTGAAGGAATACGAACGATATCGCCTGGTGCGTCTGCACAGCGCGGCGGCAGCGTTGGCGGCCATGCTGTTTGGCTTGCTTTTGTTCGTTGCAGGGCGGCTCCCTTTTTCGCCTAGTTTCTATCATTCTATTCATCTTGCTTTAGGGCTTGCCGCCGTTGTCGTCTGTTGGCTTGTCGCCGTGCAAGGGTGGGCCGTGTTTCCTCACACGCTGTCGATGGAACGGCTTGTGATGGGGGCGCTGTTTTTCTCCTCAGGGACGCTGTTTTCGTTTCATTTTCTCCTTTCATTCTCAGACGTCGGTGAGGCGTCGTTGTTTTCGCTTGCCGCTCGCTTTACGCTCGCTTGGGGGCTGCTCTTTTTATTTTCGCGTCCGGACGAGGTGATGGAGCGTCGCAGCGGCCAGCGTTGGCAGGCGTTTTTAGCCGCCTTTGCTTATACAGTGGCGGTTGGGCTATTCATTCATGTTACGGCGCCGCTTTGGCTGGAAGATCGGACGAGCCGCTGGCCGCTTTGGTGGCAGGCGGGAGAAGGGGCGGTCGGTTTGCTTGATGCGGCCGCGGCTGCGCTTGTATGGCGTCGCTATCGGCAGGGCGGCTCTCCTGCACTCTTGTACTGGCTGATGGCGTTGCTGCTGTTTGCCTTTGGCCAAGTGCTGCTTCTGCTCGGCAACGGGCATGTGCTATGGGGGCAGCTGTACGAAGTGGCCGGATTTTTGTATGTCGTGCGCGCGATGTATGTGGAAACGATCGAAAAACCATATGTGGAGCTGAAACAGCACAAACAGCAGCTGGAAATGATGGCGAACGCCCTTGGCGAGGGATTGATGATGTTAGACCGGGATGGACAAATCGTTTGGATGAACCCGGAAGCCGGTCGGCTGATCGGTGTCGTCCCTGAGGAAGCGAAAGGAAAGCCGTTATTTTCCTTTGTCTCGCTCGCCGGGCCGGATGGGTCCGCGTGGGACTGGAAGCGGCTGCGCCGTGTTGTCAAACAGCTGAAAAGCGGCGAGGTGATTCGCGTCGAGGAGGAGCCGTTTCGCCGCCATGACGGCGTGTGCCTGCCGGTCGGCTACACGCTGGCGCCGGTGATGGAAAACGGTGCGCTGACAGGGCTTGTCGCCGTTTTGCGCGACATGACGGAGAAAAAAGAAAAAGAGCGGCTCGAGCGCGAGAGGGAACAGCTCGACTTTGAACTGTCGCTTGCCGCGAATATGCAACGGGCGCTTTTGCAGACATCGTCGAAGGCGGATTTGCCTTCGTACGTCGACATCAGCGTCCTCAGCGTCCCTGCCCGAGTGTTGAGCGGCGATTTTTATCACTTTGCTGTCCATCAAACATCGGTGTCCGTCGGCATTGCCGATGTATCGGGAAAAGGCATTCCAGCGGCAATGCTCATGACGCTGATGAAATTTATTCTGGACCGGACCGTTCATTACGGAACGCAGCCGCACGTGTATCTTGACCTGCTGAACCGATTCGCCTACGACTACACCGAGCCGTCGATGTTTGTCACGATGTTTGTCGGCAATTACAACGAAAAGACGCATACGTTCTCGTACGCGTGCGCTGGGCACGAACCGGCGCTTTGGTACCGGGCGAAAACGAAACAATGCGTGCCGCTTCACGCGAAAGGGTGCGCGCTCGGGTTGTTTCCGCAATTTTCGTTTGAGACGAAGTCGGTAGTGCTCGAGCCGGGTGATTTTGTGCTGCTGTACACCGATGGGGTGACCGAAAAACGCGGCGAAGAGGCGGACGATGATTTTTCCGTCCTCGCCTCGATGGTTGCCCGCGTCAATTTGGACCAGCCGGCAGCGCAAATCGTCCGCGATTTGTACGAGCATATCAAGGCGTACCACCAATACGAACAAAAAGACGACCAGACGTTGTTGTTGCTCCGCCGCCGCTGATGCCGCCCTAGCCGGCCGGCGGCGGCGTTTTTGGCTGTTACGACGGGTAGGCAGCGGCCAGCTGCCGTTTCAGCTTTTCGATCGCCCGCTTTTGAATGCGGCTGATCGTCATTTGCGAGACGCCAAGCCGTTCAGCGAGCGACCGTTGCGTCTCGCCGCGGCGGAAGACGGCGTCGATGACGATTTGTTCTTGCTCGCTCAGTTTGCCGATCGCCTGCTCTAAATCCATTCGCTCGATCAGCGACTCGATTTCGTTCGCTTCATCCGCGACGAATTCACCGATCGTCGTCGCATCCTTTTCCCCGTCTTGCACCGGGGCGTCGAGCGAAATCGCCTGGTAATGGTCGCGGCCGGCTAAAATCTCGATCGTCTCTTCCACCGATAAGCCTAAATGGGCGGCAATTTCATCTATGTTCGGCGACCGCTCGAGCTTGACGGTCAGTTCGTCGATGGCTTGCTGCACTTTGCTTCCTTTCTCTTTCACCCAGCGCGGCACTTGGATATACCACGCTTTGTCGCGCAAATAGTTTTTCATATAGCCGATCAAGCTTTTCATCGCATACGATTCAAAGTTTGTTCCTTGGTTCGGGTCGTAATGGTCAAGAAGGCGCAAAAACGACAGCCGGCCGACTTGAAACAAGTCTTCGTAAAAATCAGGGCGGCTGCGCGCCATTTTTTTCGCTGCGGCCGCAATGAGCGGCTCAAAACGCACGAGCAACGCTGTCGCCGCTTCTTCCGTCTTCGTTTGTTGATAGGCGGAAATAAGGGCGTCAAGCTTGCTCTTGGACAGAGGAGGGGGATATACAGTCATGGGCATGCTCTCCTTCGCCGTGAAGGCGGAATTTCGTCAGGCGGACTTCCGTTCCGCCTTTGGTCGTGACGCGGACGTCATCCATGAGCGCTTCCATTAAAAAGAGGCCGAGGCCGCCGACTTTCACATCTTGGAGTGGCTTGCCGGACAGCGACGCCGCCTGTTTGATCGCCCGTTTGTAGTCAAACCCTTTTCCCTCATCTTTAATGACGATGGAAAGCGCATCGGCGCTCATCTCAAAACGGAGGTGAATATCGCCGCTTCTTCCGTTGTAGGCGTGAAGCACGACGTTGTTGCACGCTTCGGAGACGGCGACTTTCATATCTTCGATTTCTTCATAGGAAAATCCCATTTTGGCAGCCAGCCCGTATAACGTCAAACGCACGATGTCAAGAAACTGTGCATCGGCTGGAATCGACAGCTGTACGATCGTTTCGTGCTCTTTCATGATTGGCCTCCGATCCTTTCTGACGCATCGTTCATTTCGGAAAAAAAGTAGGATACTCCAGTTAAATCGAACAGACGCCGCACTTTCGGCGGCACGTTTTCAATGGCAAACGGCGCCCCGAGTTGATGCCGCGTTTTTAACAGCGCTACAAACATGCCGATCCCGGTGCTGTCAATATACGTTAAATCTTCGAGACGAAGAACGAGCGGTTTGGACGCATCGCCGGCGAGCGGTTTGACGGTGCGTTGAAATTGCTCGGCTGCCGCCAGGTCCAGTTCGCCTTTTATGTATACAACGTGCCGATCCGGCTGTTCGTCATGAACAAGACGGAATTGTTTCTGATCCATTTCTTTCACCCCACTGTGCGTTTGATGGATATCCCGGTGTTGCGTTGGCGCCGACGGCTTAGCTTGTCCGGCCTTTGGCGTTTACGCTTTCTATACCCATATTTTATACTTGTTGAAACAGGGAATGTCGAATGAAAAGGGGACATGATGATGGAAAGATGGAAACAATGGGCGAAGAGAATAAAAAAGGAGATTTTTGTCCTCTATTCCGCCTGCCGCGACCGGCGTGTTCCGGTTTGGCTGCGGCAGGGGATTGGCGCATTTCCTGTTGGGGAAACAGGTTTCGCTATGGTTGCCTCAATCTGAACATTCACTTCGCTTTGACGCTGGTGTCTTTTGGGCTACAATGATAAAAGGGAAAAAGCCGATGGCAAAGGAGTTGCTCGCAATGCCGATTCTCAAAAACGACTGGGCTCCGCTGCTTGAAGAGGAGTTTCAAAAGCCGTACTACTTAAAGCTGCGCGAGTTTTTAAAAGAGGAGTACCGGACGCGGACGATCTATCCCGATATGCACGATATTTTCAACGCCCTTCATTATACACCGTATGCAAACGTCAAAGTCGTGCTGCTCGGGCAAGATCCGTACCACGGCCCGGGGCAGGCGCACGGGCTTAGTTTTTCCGTCAAGCCGGGCGTGCCGGTGCCGCCGTCCTTAGCGAACATTTTTAAAGAGCTGCATGACGACCTCGGCTGCTACATACCGGATAACGGCTATCTCGTGAAATGGGCCGAGCAAGGGGTGCTGTTGTTAAACACCGTGCTGACCGTCCGCCGCGGCCAGGCGAACTCCCATCGCGGCAAAGGGTGGGAATATTTCACCGACCGCGTCATTGAGCTCGTCAACGAAAAAGACGATCCGGTCGTCTTTTTGCTTTGGGGCCGGAACGCGCAAGAGAAAAAAGAACGGATTACGAATCCGCGCCATCTGATTATTGAAGCGCCGCACCCGAGCCCGTTTTCCGCCGCGCGCGGCTTTTTCGGCCATCGCCCGTTTTCGCGGACGAACGCGTTTTTAACCAAGCACGGACGCGAACCGATCGATTGGCAAATCGAGAACATCGGCGCCCGCGCTGAATGAAGAAAGGGGGAAGACATCATGACGATCTCTTTGGCGGCGGTTGTCGCCAAAATGGAAGACGAATTGCGCAAGGCAAAGGCGGCCCATGACCCGCAGCGGATGCGTGAACATGTCGCTGCCATTCGCGTTTTATGCGATTTGATGCTGGAAACGACAGGCCAGCCGCAGCCGTCCGTTCCGTCTGTCTCGACAGAGTCGCTTGCCGTCGGCGGGCCGATTTCGGTTGCTGGCGGGCTTTCGCTTGGAGCCGTTTCTGTCGGAGGACGTTCTCCCGACATTGACGATGAGGCGAACGGGGAGTCGTTGTTGGATTTTTGAGGGGGCAACGAAACACCGTGGAAAACGGTCTTCTCCACGGGGAATGTTGATCAACAGAACTCCGTTGAATCGCTTGCCTTTGTTTGCGCCAAAAAACAAGAAGCGGTTCACCGGCTTGGATGCGGGTCTTGCCGGTGGCGCCCCCGATGATCGGCTCTGTTGAGTGAAGCGGCTGACACCTATTCGTCATTTGTTATCGAGGAACATTTCCATTATATTAATGTAATGAGGGAAAACAATCTTTCATTAGAAAGGCGGAACAGCTATGAAAACATTCGTCCTTCTCGGCGCGCTCAATGCGTTTTTAGCCGTCGCATTGGGAGCGTTTGGCGCGCACGGGCTGGAAGGGAAGATTCCGGATCGTTATTTGGAGATTTGGAAAACGGCGGTCCAATATCAGATGTTCCACGCATTAGGGCTGCTTGTTGTCGGATTGCTCGCTGGCAAGGCGCCAAATGTCGGGCTGATCGGTGCGGCGGGCTGGGTGATGTTCGCCGGCATCGTGTTGTTTTCCGGGAGCTTGTACGTATTAAGTGTAACGCAGATTAAGCCGCTTGGCGCGATCACTCCGTTTGGCGGCGTCGCTTTTTTGGTCGCCTGGGTGATGATCGGCTATGCGGCGTTGAAATGGCTGTAAGCGAAGCGCGGGCAAGGTGTACCCCGAACAGGAAATCACGCGCCGTCCCAATCATAGAAGGCACCTTTTTTGTTTCGTTTGCCACCATGATAGACAACTGGGCGTCAGCAACTTGTGATGGACGTCGCATCGGATGAAAAAAAGCAGGCTACCCCGGGGCAGCCTGCTCATCGAACATCGGTTTTGCGCTTGCACTCAGCGCGGCGAATAGGAGGCGAGCGGCGTGGCGGAGGCACCGGCAAACGGATATTCGTAGGCGATTTCTCCTTCAAACGTGACGTAATCGAGGTAAATCATCGGGATCAAATAGCGTGTGCCTGTTTGTGGGTCGCTTAAAATGACATGGTCACGTCCAGCCGCTTCAATGACGCCGCGAAACACCTTGGCATTCCACTCACGGTTGTTTTCAAACGTCGCATAGATAGTGGCGACTTTTCCTTTGTTTAACCGTAAAATGTTTTCAATGTACGATTCTTCAATCGGCAGCATCCCTGGAATCGATGGGCCGGTGGTGGTCGGCATCGGTGTCGGGGCCGTAAACGTCGGCGCCTGCAAACCGAACGTCGGAGCGGCGGCTGTCGCCGGTGTCATCGTTGGAGCGGCAGCCGCTTGCGGATAGTAATAATACGGGTACGCCGCCGGATAGTACGGCTGCGGATACGGATAGCCGTATGGATAGGATGCATACGGTTGTTGCCGTTCTTGACCGAACGGCGAATAATAAAATGATTGTTGCTCCTCATCAAGTGGATAAAATTGATTTTCTGGATTGTTCGGCATAAAGAACCCTCCTCAATATTAAGAATAGACACGTGGGCAGTCGGATGGAGTCGGTGCAAAAAAGCAATGCGATTTGTAGCGGCCGACGTTCCACTGGCCAAACCATTGCGGTGGGCACGGTTGACCTTCAGGTGGTTTAAAAAACCAAAGGGCGTTTGTCGCTGGGTGGTAGCGCCAACCGCGGAGCACTTGGCGGGCTAGGCCGATGTCCACTTCGCGCGCCCGTTGGTAAAAGTACCCTTTTTGCACCGCCTCAAAGCCGCCCGGGCTTTGAAACACCATTTGCCGGATAGAGCGGATGCCGCGGAAGTCAAGGCAGTCGGCGATGACGCGGTTGACGCCGACGTTGCCGACCATGAGCATCCCAAGCCGCCCGTCTCCTTCCGCTTCGGCTCGCATGAGCCGAGCCAACAACTTCACTTCCTCTTCTGTGTGGGCTACAATGGAGGGAGCGATCTGACCCATATCGTCACCTCAGTCGTTGTGAATTTCGACAGTAATAGGCTATTGATGGAACAGGAAAATGGTGACAGACAGACAGGCGATTTCTCGGAGGAATTTCTGATTTATATGTATGGGGCAGTTGGGCTGGATATGACAGAAACAGGGGAGGTTGACCAAAAAGGGAAACCCGTTGCGCAAGAAAGACCCGTAACATGATGTGCAAAGGGATGACGGCGGAAGAAATCGCTCGTTTGGCTGACCTTTCAGGGGGAGGAGCTCGCCGGTTGCTTGAAGAACAGGAAAATAAGCGAAGGGGCCCTGCCGCGTTTGGGCCCCTCTTTTTTATACATGGAAGAACGAAGGAACTTTTTCCACCGACAAGCGAGTGCCGACGAAAAATGAACCAAACTCGCCAAAGCGGGCGCTCACTTCATCAAAGCGCATTTCATAGACGAGCTTTTTGAACTGGAGTGCATCATCCGAAAACAAGGTGACGCCCCATTCAAAATCATCCAAACCGACGGAGCCGGTGATGATTTGCGTCACTTTGCCGGCGTATTTTCGGCCGGTCATGCCGTGGGCGCGCATGAGTTCGCGCCGCTGTTCCATCGACAACATGTACCAGTTGTCGTTGCCTTGGCGCCGCTTGTCCATCGGATAGAAGCAAATGTAGTTCGTTTTCGGTAAAATTGGATACAAACGGCGGCGCACCTCTGGAATTTGGTACGGATCTTCGCTGCCGGACGCCAAGTAGTTGCTCAACTCCACGACTGAAACGTACGAATACGCAGGTAATAAATAGTCGGCGAGTTTCGTTTTGTTAAGCGCTGTTTCGATTTCATGCAGCTCATCCAGCGTCGGCCGCAAAATCATGAACAAAATATCGGCTTTTTGCCCGACGATCGTGTAGACGGCATGGCTTCCTTGCTTCTCGCTTTCCGTCGTCTCCCATTGGTCGACAAGCGCTAAAAACTCACTGATCGCTGCCTCGCGCTCTTCGTTTGGAAGTGTTTTCCACGCGCTCCAGTCGATCGTGCGGAAATCGTGCAAACAATACCAACCGTCCAACGTTTGGGCCGCTTCGCTCATCATCGTCACTCCTTTATTCAATCAATTGTACAGTACCACTATATCATAGTTTGGCCAAAAAAGCGGGTGTCCGTGCATAAAGCAAAAGATACTGAATTGTTCCAAAAGGTGAATTATTGATTGGAAGGGCTTACGATCGTTGCGTTTTCGTATCGAAGCGGTATGCTTAATGTAGAGAAAGGCTGATGCCTGGAGACAGGCGGGCCAACCGTGAAGGAGGCATGAATCGTGACAACCGATTTATTTACGGCATTAAAAGCGAAAGTAACCGATACGGGTCGAAAAATCGTGTTTCCGGAGGGAACCGATGACCGCATCTTAACGGCGGCGAGCCGTTTGGCGACGGAGCAAGTGCTTCAGCCGATCGTCCTTGGCGATGAGCAAGCTGTGCGGGTGAAAGCGGCGGCGCTTGGCTTGCCGCTTGAAGGGGTGGAGATTGTCAACCCGCGCCGCTACGGCGGGTTTGATGAGCTAGTTTCGGCGTTTGTGGAGCGGCGCAAAGGGAAAGTGACAGAAGAAACGGCGCGCGAGTTGCTTTTCGATGAAAACTATTTCGGTACGATGCTCGTTTATACGGGAGCGGCCGACGGCCTCGTCAGCGGGGCGGCCCACTCGACGGCGGATACGGTCCGACCAGCCTTGCAAATCATTAAAACGAAGCCAGGCGTTGGCAAAACGTCCGGCGTGTTCATCATGGTGCGCGGCGACGAAAAATATGTGTTTGCCGATTGCGCCATCAACATTGCTCCTAACAGTCATGATTTGGCTGAAATCGCGGTCGAGAGCGCCCGGACGGCCAAAATGTTCGGCCTTACGCCGCGCGTAGCGCTGTTAAGCTTTTCCACGAAAGGGTCGGCCTCGTCGCCGGAGACGGAAAAAGTCGTTGAGGCGGTGCGGTTGGCGAAAGAAATGGCGCCGGATCTGATCCTTGACGGTGAGTTTCAATTTGACGCCGCGTTTGTGCCAGAGGTGGCGAAAAAGAAAGCGCCGGACTCGGTCATTCAAGGGGACGCAAATGTCTTTATTTTCCCGAGCCTTGAGGCGGGCAACATCGGTTACAAAATCGCCCAGCGCCTTGGCGGCTTTGAAGCGGTCGGCCCGATTTTGCAAGGGCTGAACAAGCCGGTCAACGACTTATCGCGCGGATGCAGCGCCGAAGACGCCTACAAGCTCGCGCTCATCACCGCGGCGCAGTCGCTTGGGGAGTAAAGAGGCGGCGAACTGAGCAAGAGGAGTCGGAACCGGTTCGTTTTGCCAAAGAATGGGCGATCTCTTGTTTCATGCATGGATTCGTGTCAAAGAAGGCGGCTGGCTGCTGTTTAGCCGCTTTCTTTTTTAATGGCCATAATCGTTCCAGTTTGATGTGGTATAATGAGAGCGGAACGTTCAACGTAAGGGGTTTGCTGCGATGAGCCATGAATTGCTGCGGCAGCCGAAATGGCGGGTCATCGACCAGTCGCATTTCGGTCCGCTGTTTGATGCGAAACAATCGTTTGCCATCGATGATGCATTATGCACCGCGGTTGGCGCGGGACAGTCGGATGCGGTCGTCCGCACGTGGGTGCATGAGAATACCGTCGTCTTAGGCGCCGCTGATACGAAGCTTCCGTACATCGATGAGGCCATTTCGTTTTTGCGCCAGGAAGGGTATCGCGTCGTCGTCCGCAATTCCGGCGGGTTGGCCGTTGTCCTTGACAGCGGGGTGTTGAATATTTCGCTCATTTTTCCGGAAACGAAAAACACGATTGCCATCGAGCAAGGGTATGAGGCGATGTATGCGCTCATGGCCGCCATGCTTGCCTCATACGGCGCCCGCGTTGAGGCGGGGGAAATCGTCGGTTCGTATTGTCCGGGGAGCTATGACTTGAGCATTGGCGGCAAAAAGTTTGCCGGCATTTCGCAACGGCGCGTGCGCGGCGGCGTTGCCGTGCAAATCTACCTTTGCGTCAACGGGAGCGGAGCCGCGCGGGCTGAGCTTATTCGCCGTTTTTATGAGCTCGGCCGCCAAGGAGAGAAAACGAAATTCGCCTACCCCGATGTTGTCCCAACTGTCATGGCGTCGCTGTCTGAGCTTCTCGGCTGCGAGTTGTCGATCGATGAGCTGCTTGTCGCCCTTTGGCGCACGCTGCAGTCGTTTGGCGGCGAGCTGTATTCGTCTGCCCTCGAGAACGGCGAATGGAATTGGTATGAGCAGTATTGGGCGCGCATCGTCGAACGGAATGAAACGGCGCTCAGCGGTGCGCTTTCAGCAGGGGAGTAAGGGAAGCAGTCCGTCCGGCGGCAGGCGAAGAGCCTGCGTTCATCGCCTGACGCCGCCGGCAGGCAAAAAGGATGCCCCGTGTCTCGGCCGCACCGGAGAGAGTGCGATCAAGGCGCAGCCATGGATAGGGCATCCTCATTTTGTTTATTCTGCTATTTTTTCCAAGTTGCCGTTCGGGTCCATACGGAAGGTCAGCCCCCGCTCTTCTTCCTCTTTTAACACCATTTTGCGCGCTCGGTTGATGATTTTCACGAGCGTCTCGAAATCTTCTTGCACCGTTGACGAGTTTTCTTCTAATTTCGCAACCTTTTCTTCAAGCTCTTTATTTTTTTGCTTTAATTCTTCAATTTCGCGGCGCAGCCGCTCGTTTTCTTTGATCAGCGTCTCCCGTTTCCGTTCATGGGATTGGAACGTTTTCAAAAAAGCGATCACTTGATCCAGCGTCACTTGTTGCGGCGGGGAGGACGGGATGACGGCAGGCAGCTGCATCACCTCTCCCAGCTCTTCGAGTGATGGCATCGGCGGCTCGTACAGACGCCGCTTTTTCGCGCCGCCTTGTTTGGCGAGCAGCCGTTGCCGTTCTTTTCGCTGTTTTTTTGCCAACTGCAATGCTTCTTCGTAGCGATGGCGGACGACCGCGTTCCAGCGAAAGCCGCAGGCGGCCGATGTCCGGTTCAGCCTGTCGCCGACTTCTTCAAAGGCGTTGAGTTGGGTGCTCCCTTCACGCACATGGCGCAATACGGTCTCTGCCAACAATAAATCGTCTTCTTCCGTCCAAGCGTCTTGCCGTTGTTTCACTGTTCTCCACTCCTTCTTTCAATGCTAGTAAAAGCATGGACAAAATAAAATGAATTTATACGTTGCAAGTTTACAGGATTGACAAGTTGAAAGAATGAAAGGCCGCAAACTTGCAATTTTCTTCGGGAAGCGGTAGAATACACAAAGCAAACGCTGCAGAAAGGGATGACGCATAATGGCAAATGAGTTTCGCGTTTGCGACGACTGCAAGGCGCCGAATTTAAAAACATTGATTCCGCGTTTGAAAAAGCTGGATCCGGATGCGGTCATTAAAATCGGCTGCCAGTCGTATTGCGGTCCGGGGCGGAAAAAAACGTTCGCCTTCGTCAACAACCGCCCGGTGGCAGCGCTGACGGAGGATGAGCTGATTGAAAAAGTGGCTGAAAAGCTGAAAAAACGGTGACGAATCACCTTCTTTGCCGAAAGAAGGTGATTTTTTGTTTTTTCCGTCAATAATGGAGAAAGACGGAGAAAAAAGTCAACTATTTCTTTGCCAAAAGAAACGGCGTATAATAGATGTATGTTGGAGACGGAAGAGGAGGATGCGATGTATTCCGGCGGGCAGCTTGACGAAGAAAAAGTGTTTAAAGATCCGGTGCACCGATACATACATGTTCGCGACAAAGTCATCTGGGATTTGATCGGCACAAAAGAGTTTCAGCGCCTGCGCCGCATTAAGCAGCTCGGCACGACATATTTGACGTTTCACGGCGCCGAGCACAGCCGGTTTAACCATTCGCTCGGCGTTTACGAAATCATCCGCCGCATCATTGACGACGTGTTTGTTGGCCGCGATCATTGGGATCATAGCGAGCGCCTTCTTTGCCTATGCGCGGCGCTCTTGCACGATTTAGGGCACGGCCCGTTTTCCCATTCATTTGAAAAGGTGTTTCGCCTCGACCACGAAGATTTTACACAGGCAATCATTTTAGGCGATACAGAAGTGAACGCCGCCTTGCGCGAAGTGGGTGACGATTTTCCGCAAAAAGTGGCGGAAGTGATCGCCAAAACGTACCCGAACAAGCTTGTGGTGAGCCTCATTTCGAGCCAAATTGACGCCGATCGGATGGACTATTTGCTACGCGATGCGTACTACACCGGCGTCAGCTACGGCTATTTTGACATGGAGCGCATTTTGCGCGTCATGCGCCCGCGCGAAGACCAAGTCGTCATCAAACGAAGCGGCATGCATGCGGTCGAGGATTACATTATGAGCCGCTACCAAATGTATTGGCAAGTGTATTTCCATCCTGTGACGCGCAGTGCGGAAGTCATTTTAACGAAAATTTTGCATCGGGCGAAAAAGCTGTACGAGGACGGGTATACGTTTGCGACGAAGCCGACCCATTTTTTATCGTTTTTTGCCGGCCATGTAACGCTCGGCGACTATTTGGCGCTCGATGAAGCAATCATCCTGTTTTACTTCCAGCAATGGCAATACGAGCGGGATCCGATTTTAAGCGACTTATGCCGGCGGTTTGTCCACCGCCGCCTGTTCAAATATACGGAGTTCCATCCGACAAACGAGCAAATGGCAAAGTTGATCGAGCTGACCGGCCTGTTTAAAAAGGCTGGGATCGACCCGGACTATTACTTAGTCGTCGATTCATCGTCCGACTTGCCGTACGATTTTTACCGGCCGGGCGAGGAAGGCGAGCGCCTGCCGATTTATTTGTTGATGCCAAACGGGGAGCTGCGCGAGCTGTCGCGCGAATCGGTGTTGGTTGACGCCATTTCCGGCAAGCGGCGCACCGACCATAAGCTCTATTTCCCCGCTGATTTTCTTGAAGACATGTCGACGAAGCGGACAGTGAAGAAAAAGATTATGGAAATTTTAAAGGGTTAGGAGATGACGGAGAGTGCTCACAGAGCATGCGAAAGTGATGAAGGCGTTGGCGGCCGCCGGGGAAATAGCGGGCCGCAAAAAGCTGCAAAAAATGATTTACATCGCCAAAAAGCTCGACTTTCCGTTTTATGAGAAGTTCGACTTCCACTTTTACGGCCCGTATTCGGAAGAGTTGACGTGCCGCATCGAAGAGCTGTGCGCGCTCGGCTTTTTGCATGAAGTGAAAGAGAAAAAGAGCGGCTATGTGCAATACCGCTATACACTGACCGAAGCGGGCGAACAGTTTTTGCGCCATTACGACTGGGAGATGCCGGGCCTTGCCGAATGCATGCAGGCGATGAACGGACAAAACGCACGCTTTTTGGAGCTTGTCTCCACGGTGCTCTATTTTGAACATTTGTCAAAAGATGAGGTAAAAGAGAAAATCGCTGTCGTAAAAAGCAAGCAGCGCTATACGGAGGACGAGATCGAAGAGGCGTATGCGTATATTGAGGCGCTGCGCAGCCGATGCCACAAGAGCGCTTGTGTGTAGACGGGTGGAAAATGCGGTTTCAACGGATCGTCAGTTGGCCATAGACGAAAAGGTGTCCCATTGTTTCCGGGACACCTTCTTCTTTTGGATTAATGAGGCAAAAACGCCAGCTGCAAAAAGAACAGCACGGCAAGCACGTACAGCAGCAACGGCACATCGCGCCAGCGGCCGCGGGCGATTTTTAAGAGCGGGTACGAGATGAAGCCGAGCGCGATGCCGGTCGCGATGCTGGACGTGAGCGGCATGCTTAAGATGATGAGAAAGGCTGGGAACGCTTCGTCCAGTTCGCGCCAATTGATATGGGCGATGTTGCTGATCATCAAGCTGCCGACGACAATGAGCGCCGGGGCGGTGATGGCAGAAAGCCCGGCGACGGCGCCGACAAGCGGGCTGAAAAAGGCGGCTGCGATGAACAAGACGGCGACCGTGAGCGCGGTCAAGCCGGTGCGGCCGCCGGCGGCGACGCCGGTTGACGACTCGATGTACGCCGATGTCGGGCTCGTGCCGAACATGGCGCCGATCGTGGTCGCGACGGAGTCGGCCAAGAGCGCCTCGCGGGCGCGCGGCAGTGTGTTTCCTTTCATCAGTCCCGCTTGCTGGGCGACGCCGATCATCGTGCCGGTCGTGTCAAAGAGCGTGACAAGCAAAAAGGAAAAGACGACAGCGTACAAGCTGTGGCTGATGACATCGCCAACGGCCGTCAATGGATTGGCGGCGACAAGCCCTTCCGGCAGCGACGGCAGCGAGACGATACCTTTGTCAAAGTGAAGCTGCCCGGTCGCGTAGGCGATGACGCCGGTCGCGACCATGCCGTAAAAGAGCGCGCCGTTGACGCCGCGCATCATGAAAACGAGCGTCACCGCCAGGCCGATGAGCGTCAACACGGCCGACGGGGCATGCAAGTTGCCAAGCGCGACCAAATTTTGCGGATGGGCTTGGATGATTCCGGTCAGCCGCAGGCCGATAAAGGCGATAAACAGCCCGATGCCGGCGGTGATGCCATGTTTTAAGCTGTCGGGGATCACTTCGATCAGCTTGCTGCGGAGCGGGGTGAGCGACAGCAGCAAAAACAACACCCCGGCCACAAACACAGCGGAAAACGCGGTTTCGTACGAAATGCCGCCGTGCGAGCCGACGACGGAATAGGCGAAATAGGCGTTCAGCCCCATGCCGGGGGCAATGGCGATCGGATAGTTGGCAAAGATGGCCATCCATAGCGTGCCGACGACGGTCGCGATGACGGTGGCGGTGAACGCCTGTTCAAACGGGACGCCGGCGTCCGACAAGATAACCGGGTTGACGACGATGATATACACCATCGTGAGGAACGTGGTCAAACCGGCGAGCATTTCCGTCTTGCGGTCAGTCTGTTTTTCTGCGAAACGAATCATGGGCGACCTCCTAAAAACGAACAATGTTAGAAACCATTATAATAATATTCGTTTTTCCCTAAAAATGCAACGGGGGCGTTTCAGGCGCCCCCATCGCTTCTTCACTCCGCGTCGCTCAGCCGTTTTCCGGCGACGGCGTAATGATCTTTCGTCATTTCTTCGATAAAAACGACAACGCTCTCTTTTTTCGCCCCCGTCGTTTCCACAACGGCGTCCGTCACTTTTTCAACAAGCGCTTTCTTCTGTTCATCCGTGCGGCCGGCGAGCATTTTGATCGTTACGTACGGCACGGTTGTCCCCCCATTTCATTGTCGAGTGCTGTCGCGCTTATTATACCACGGGATGAGGAAGTTCAGTCCACTTTTTTCTGCTAATCATGTATACTAAAGATAGTGAATATAGGGAAAAGGAGTTTATGAAGTGGATCGAATTTTGCCGTATTCGTTAAGTGAAATTCCGTACGTGCTCTTGACGCTGGCGTTAGCATTTTCCGTGCATGAGTTCGCCCATGCGTACGTCGCCTACAAGTTCGGCGATCCGACGGCGAAAAACCAAGGGCGGCTGACGTTATCACCGTTTGCCCATTTGGATTTGCTTGGCACGCTGCTCATTTTCTTGGCCGGGTTCGGCTGGGCGCGCCCGGTGCCAGTCAATCGCTTTTATTTCAAAAATCCGCGCCTTGCCGGCATTCTCGTGTCGGTTGCCGGACCGCTGAGCAACCTCGTGCTTGCCGCGCTTGGATTTGTCATTTGGTACGCGATGATCGATTTCGGCCTCATGCGGGCGCTGCCGGATTGGTTTGCGGCCGGGTTTGATCTGTTTTTCCAAATTTTTATCAGCTTGAACGCCGTCTTGTTTGTGTTTAATTTATTGCCGTTTCCGCCGCTTGATGGGTATCGTATTATTGAAGACTTGGCCCCGGATGGGCTGCGGGCGAAAATGACGCAGTGGGAAACGTACGGGGCGCTCATTTTCCTTGTTCTCGTGCTGACGCCGCTCGATCGCTATACGATTGAGCCGGTGTTTCAAGTGGCGCTGCCGTTTGTGCTTGAGAACTTGCAGTCACTTGTGGCCAGCTTGTTTATGTAGGAAGGAGGAACAAGCGGATGGAGCAAAAAAAGAAAAAAAACATCGGCTTTAATATCATCAAAGACGACCCGACCGACGGGCACCGCGGCTTTGGCGCCGGGGCGTTGAGCCTAGAAAACGTGTCGCCGGTCATCATTGACGTCGAAGCGGGTGAAGCGTTCGTTGATATGGGGGCGATGCATGCCCGCAGCTCTGTTGAGCGCGGCATCAAGTTTTTGCCGGATCGCTCCGCCGTGCCAAACGGCAAGCCGTATTGGATCGTCTGGGTGACGATCGAGCGCCGCGAGGACGGTCCGTATTACGCCGGGGTGACGGCGTGCGAAATGACGATCGACCGTGAGGCGCGCCGCGGTTATAAGTTATTGCCGGAACATGTGAACCGGCTCGATAAATCGCTGAAACGGCATATCATCGTCGATCATATGGACGCTAAGTCGAAGCGGGTGCTCGCCGACTTTTTGAAAGGGCATGACATCGGGATGTGGAACCGCTCGAGCGATGAACTGAAAAAAGGACTCGAAGGCGAATTGTGACGGTTTTGTGAACATGTTTGCCTAAGGGCTTGTTCTTATCTGGAAAAAAGGATAAACTAAATCTACATGTATAACACAGGAAAACTAGGACAAGAAAATCCCCTGCGGGCAAACGCAGGGGATTTTCTTGTTTAAAACCATGGAAACCATTTCTCGAACCAGCTTTTTCCGTCTTCTTTTTTCTTCTTTTTCTTTTCCAAATGGTCGGTGCAATAGTCGGTCGGTTCTGTACCGATGAGATAGTACGTTTTTCGTTTCACCGGACAGGAGTCGGTGGCCAGCTTGCCGTTTTGCGGGTCGATGTAGACGCCGATGACGCCTTTGGTCGGCTTGAACGATTTTTTCGGCTCGCCGGCGAGGCTTTTCTCCATAAAGCGGATCCATATTTGTTTCGCGTATTGCTTTTCGTCAAAGCGGCTCATCGTTTCGCCGCGGTCGTAGCCGGTCCAGACGCCGGCGACTAGTTGCGGGGCGAAGCCGATCATCCAGCTGTCCGTTTTCGTCGTCCCGGACTTGCCGGCGTACGGGCGCGTCATTTCATCGGCGATCGATTGCCCGGTGACGGTCGTATAGCCGTTAAGCTTTGGGTCGAACATTCCGGTCATTAAATGGGTCGTCACAAACGCCGCGTCGCGGTCGAGCACTTGCCGGCTCTCCGGCTTATGTTCATACAGCACGTTTCCGTTTGCGTCGACGACTTTTTGAATAAACACCGGTTCGGTTTGTTTGCCGTAGTTGGCGAGCGTGCTGTACGCGGCCACCATGTCGATCACTTTCACGGGCGAGGTGCCGAGCGCCAACGACGGCACTGCTTTCAATCTGCTTGTGATGCCGAGCGCTTTCGCTGTGTCGACGAGTTTGTCGGCGCCGATGAACTGGAGCGTTTTCACCGCAAAGACGTTGTCGGATACGGCGAGCGCCTCGGCGAGCGTGATCGGGCCGTTGGCATAGTAGTCATTGTAATTATGGGGGGTGTACGACGATCGGCCCCCGTCAAACGTAAAGGTGGTCAGTTCGCTGCGCAGTTGGGTCGATGGGGTGAATCCTTGCTCGATCGCCGCGTAATACAAAAACGGCTTAAATGTCGACCCTGGCTGGCGTTCCGCCTGCACGGCCCGGTTGAACGGGCTTTCTTCGTAGTTGCGTCCGCCGATGAGCGCCTTTACTTCCCCTGTGCGCGGATCCATGGCCACCAATGCCGCCTGGATGGCAGAATGGGGACTGATGACTTGCTTAACTTGTTCTTCGGCGATTCGCTGCAGGCGTCGGTCGAGCGTTGTGTAGACGCGCAGCCCCCCGAGCTCAATCGTCCGCTCATCAAGGCCAAGCTTCGTGCGCAGCTGCTGTTTCACAACATCTTGGAAATACGGGGCCACAGGCTGCTCTCGTTCGCGGTGGCGGATGTAAACGAGCTTGTCACGGTACGCCCGCTCCGCTTCTTCGCGGCTGATGTAGCCGGCTTCCACCATGGAGGTGAGCACGATTTTTTGCCGCGCTTTTGCCCGCGCCTCGTTGACAAGCGGCGAGTAGTAATACGGCCCTTTCGGAATGCCGGCGAGCATCGCCGCCTCGCTCAGCGTCAGCTCGCTCGCGTGCTTGCCGAAATAATAGCGCGCTGCTGCCTCGATGCCGTAGGCGCCATGGCCGTAGTAAATCGTATTTAAATAGCCTTCTAAAATTTGATCTTTGCTGTAGTTGGCTTCAAGGCGGATCGTGTACAACGCTTCCTGGATTTTTCGCGACCACGTTTTCTCATGTGTTAAAAACAAGTTGCGTGCATATTGCTGGGTGATCGTGCTCGCTCCTTGCACTTTGTCCATGGCCTCGAGATTGGCGAGCACCGCGCCGGCGATCCGTTTCAAGTCAAATCCGTGGTGTTCGTAAAACTTTCGGTCCTCAACGGCAATCGTCGCCTCGATGACGTGCGGGGAAATGTCACCGAGATGAACCCAGTACCGCTTTTGTCCATGGTCGCTTTCCCCGATTTTGCGGCCGTCGTCCGCATAAAAAATCGTCGTCTGCGGCACGGCGACCGGCGGGGCGCCTTCGATTTTCGCGAACAACACAAAGCTCCCGAGAGCGGCGAAGGCAAAGATGGCGAGAAAAAAGCCGATAAAGACGGCGGCGCGCACATATTTCCACGTGCCGCGAAAACGGCTGCCCGGGATCGGTTCCATTGCGCATCACCTCAACGGTTTTGGCGTTGTTTTAGACATGCGGGCGGACGCCCGGCTGAATGCGCCGCCTTGCTTTTGTCAAGGCTTCGCCAGCGAGGTTTTCCGCTTTTTCTTACCAGTATAAAAAAAAATTTTTTATTTTAAACTTGTTCCTCTTGCATTTTTGCTAGATTGCTCTATACTTTTTCATGTTTAGTTTTTCGTTGGCTAAGGAAAACTTGTATAGTAAGCAACGCCCGGAGAAAGGATGTTACCGAATGGAACTTTGGTTTACCGAAAAGCAAACGGAGCATTTTGGCATCACCGCACGCATCATCCGCACTTTACATACAGAACAGACGCCGTTCCAAAAACTTGATATGGTCGAAACGGCGGAGTTTGGCAACATGCTCATTCTAGACGGCATGGTCATGACAACGCAAAAAGACGAATTCGTCTACCATGAAATGGTCGCCCACGTGCCGTTGTTCACCCACCCCAATCCGGAAAACGTGCTTGTCGTCGGCGGCGGCGACGGCGGCGTCATTCGTGAAGTGCTGAAGCACCCAAGCGTCAAAAAAGCGACGCTTGTCGAAATTGACGGCAAAGTGATCGAGTGCTCGAAAACCTACTTGCCGGAGATTGCCGGCAAACTCGATGATCCGCGCGTCGAAGTGAAAGTCGATGACGGGTTTATGCATATCGCCAAAAGCGAAAACGAGTATGACGTCATTATGGTTGACTCAACCGAACCAGTCGGCCCGGCGGTCAACTTGTTCACAAAAGGGTTTTATGCCGGCATCGCCAACGCGCTGAAAGAGGACGGCATTTTCGTCGCTCAAACGGACAACCCGTGGTTTAAAGCAGACTTGATCCGCAACGTCTACCGCGATGTGAAAGAAATTTTCCCGATCACCCGTTTGTATACGGCGAACATTCCGACGTATCCGAGCGGGCTCTGGACGTTTACGCTCGGCTCGAAACAATACGACCCGCTTGCGGTGAGCGACGACCGGTTCCATGACATTGAGACGAAATATTACACGAAAGAATTGCATAAGGCGTGCTTCGTTTTGCCAAAATTTGTCGCGGACCTAGTGAAATAAGGGGGCAGATCGATGCGTTTTGATGAAGCTTATTCGGGCAACGTGTTTATTGGCAGCCACCCGAACTTCGAAGAGAGCGAAGCCGTCATTTACGGCATGCCGATGGACTGGACGGTCAGCTACCGGCCTGGCTCGCGGTTTGGCCCGGCCCGCATCCGCGAAGTGTCGATCGGGCTTGAGGAGTACAGCCCATATTTGGACCGCGAACTCAAAGACATCCGCTACTTTGACGCTGGGGACATTCCGCTGCCGTTTGGCAATGCGGCCCGCAGTTTAGAGCTGATTGAGCAGTTCGTGAAAAAGGTGCTTGACGCCGGCAAGTTTCCGCTCGGCCTCGGCGGCGAACATCTCGTCTCTTGGCCGGTCATCAAAGCGGTGTACGACTATTACCCGGATTTGGCCGTCATTCACATGGATGCGCACACGGACTTGCGCGAACATTACGAAGGCGAGCCGCTGTCGCACGCGACGCCGATCCGCAAAGTCGCTGACTTGATCGGCCCGACGAATGTCTTTTCGTTCGGCATCCGTTCCGGTATGAAAGAGGAGTTTGAGTGGGCGAAAGAAAACGGTATGTACATCGCCAAGTTTGAGGTGCTTGAACCGCTCCGCTCCGTGTTGCCGAAGCTCGCTGGCCGTCCGGTGTATGTGACGATCGACATCGATGTGCTTGACCCGGCCCATGCCCCAGGCACTGGGACGGTCGATGCCGGCGGCATTACGTCAAAAGAGCTGCTTTCGGCCATTCACGAGATCGCCCGCTCCGACGTGCGAGTCGTTGGCGCCGATCTGGTGGAAGTTGCGCCGATTTATGACCATTCCGAACAAACGGTTAATACGGCGAGCAAGCTTGTGCGGGAAATGCTGCTTGGCTGGGTGGCGAAGTGAAAAATGAGAAAAAGCGCCTAAATCGCAAGTTTGCGAGGGCGCTTTTTTCTTTGGTGGGACAAAAGATGCAGGAATATGAGCGTACGGAGCGTAATAATATGTAATGTATTTACAGAAAAAGGAGAGGGGGAATGAAGATGGGCGTGAAGCTGATCAAAATTTCCGTTGTGTACTTTGTCATTGGCGTCTGTATGGGGCTTGGCATGTCGATGACCCATTCGTTTGCGCTGACCCCGGTCCATGTCCATATCAACTTGCTTGGCTGGACGGCCTTGACGCTTGCTGGCATCATCTATCATTTATTTCCACAAGCGGCGGCGACGAAATGGGCGAAAGTGCATTTCTGGCTGCACAATATCGGCCTGCCGGTCATGATGATCGGTCTCATTTTCGTCGTTTACGGTAACGAAGCGTTCGTGCCGGTGACAGCGATTGGCGGGGTGCTCGTCGTGATAGGTGTCATTCTTTTTGCTATTAACGTGTTAAAAAATGTTCGGGCGTCATCATAAAATACCGATGGAACAGAGGGTGTCCCAAAAGGATCGGGACACCTTTTCTTATTACCGTATGTAGGCATAAAACAATCATTAAGATAACGATATGTTGTGTTTTGTTTAAGGAAAAACAACCTTTTGGGCCAGCCCCTTTTTTTGCCCACTGGAGCGGAAATCTGCCATCGGGTTTGTCCCCTCTTGAATGGAGCGGAACAGTTCATTATACTATAAACTATGACTGTTTGTTCGCAAAGGTGTGTTTATCGATATGAAGGAAACAAACGGCATCCCGGCGCGCCTCCGCCAAGTGGCTGTCATTCGCGACGGTCCGCGCCAAGAGACGGTTGTGCTTGAGGCGGACGGGGTGTATTACATAAAAGGGGAAACAGGCTATTTGCAGTTTGAGGAGGAAAACGAACTCGGGCGGGTGAACAACATTGTGAAAATCGCGCCTGACGAGGTGACCATCCTTCGCTCCGGAGCGGTCGAGATGCGGCAAACGTTCCGCCGCCGGCAAGAAACGCCGGGCCATTACGGAACGGTGTTTGGGCGGTGGGCGATGGCGGCGAAAACGGATGCGATCGAGTTTCACTATGACGATAAGCGGAAGCGGGGGCGGCTCTTTCTCTCCTACGAGCTTTTCTTGCAAAACGAGCGGAGCGGACGCCATACGTTGACGTTGACATTTAAGGGGGTATAAGCCGATGAACATTGTCGGACAAATGAAAGAACAGCTGAAAGAAGAAATTCGCCAGGCGGCGGTGAAAGCCGGGCTCGTTTCGGCTGATGAGCTGCCGGACGTCTTGCTGGAGGTGCCGCGCGACAAGGCGCATGGCGATTACTCGACGAACATCGCCATGCAGCTTGCCCGCATTGCGAAAAAGCCGCCGCGGGCGATTGCCGAAGCCATCGTCGGGCAGCTTGATCGCGAGCGCGTATCGGTGGCGCGCATTGAGGTGGCGGGGCCGGGATTTATTAACTTTTACATGGACAACCGCTATTTGACGGCGGTCGTGCCGGCGATTTTGCAGGCGGGACAAGCGTATGGCGAATCGAACGTCGGCAACGGGGAAAAAGTGCAAGTGGAGTTCGTCTCCGCCAACCCGACCGGCGACTTGCATTTGGGCCATGCCCGCGGCGCGGCGGTCGGCGATTCACTTTGCAACATTTTGGCGAAAGCCGGGTTTGACGTGACGCGTGAATACTATATTAATGACGCCGGCAAGCAAATTTACAATTTAGCGAAATCGGTCGAAGCCCGCTATTTCCAGGCGCTCGGTGTCGATATGCCGTTGCCGGAGGACGGCTATTACGGCGACGACATTGTCGAAATCGGCAAAACACTTGCTGAGGAATATGGTGATCGGTTCGTCCACGCCGATGAAGAGGAACGGCTTGCTTTCTTCCGCGAATACGGCCTTCGTTATGAGCTCGACAAAATTAAACAAGATTTGGCCGCATTCCGTGTTCCGTTCGACGTCTGGTACTCGGAAACATCGCTTTATGAAAGCGGCAAAATCGACGAAGCGCTTTCCACTTTGCGCGAGCGCGGCTACATTTACGAGCAGGACGGGGCGACATGGTTCCGTTCGACGGCGTTTGGGGACGACAAAGACCGCGTCTTAATTAAGCAGGACGGCACGTATACGTACTTGCTTCCGGACATCGCCTACCACCAAGACAAGCTGCGGCGCGGATTTACCAAGCTGATTAACGTTTGGGGAGCGGATCACCACGGCTACATTCCGCGCATGAAAGCGGCGATCGCCGCGCTCGGCTACGATCCGGAGGCGCTCGAAGTCGAAATCATCCAAATGGTGAACTTATACCAAAACGGCGAGCGCGTCAAAATGAGCAAGCGCACCGGCAAGGCGGTGACGATGCGCGAGCTGATGGAAGAAGTCGGCGTCGATGCCGTCCGCTACTTCTTTGCGATGCGCTCGGGCGATACGCATTTGGATTTTGACATGGACTTGGCCGTGTCGCAGTCGAATGAAAATCCGGTTTACTACGTCCAATACGCGCATGCCCGCGTCTCAAGCATTCTCCGCCAAGCGGAAGAGCAAAACGTGTCGTACGAAGGCGACCTCGCTTTGCATCATTTAGTGGAGACGGAAAAAGAAATCGAGCTGCTCAAAGTGCTCGGCGACTTCCCGGACGTCGTCGCCGAGGCAGCGCTCAAGCGGATGCCGCACCGCGTCACCGCCTATGCGTTTGAGCTGGCTTCGGCGCTCCATAGCTTCTACAACGCGGAAAAAGTGCTTGATTTGGACAACATCGAAAAAACGAAAGCCCGCCTCGCGTTGGTGAAGGCGGTGCAAATTACGCTGAAAAACGCGTTGGCGTTGATCGGCGTTTCCGCCCCGGAACAAATGTAACAGATGCAACAAAGGAGGGGAGCGACTGCTTCCCTTTTTGTCTGGGCATCATAAGGAAAAACAACGATGGAGGATTTGCTTGTGAAAGAAGTGGCGCTGTCGCTTGTCACCGGCATCGTTGTCGGTTTTTTGTTCACGCTGTTCCGCCTGCCGATTCCGGCCCCTCCGGCGTTGGCTGGCATTGCCGGCATTGTTGGAGTGTATCTCGGGATGCGGCTGTTTCAATGGTTGACATTGTTTTGGAAATGAATAGAAGATACAGGATGGCCAACTGATTCAATCCCGGCCGGCGCCCGCAGCGATCTCACATCGCCAACATGGAGCCGGCCGGGTTTTTTGTTTGGCGGTTTCGGCCGGGATTCCTTTGCCCTTTTGTCCGGGCGTTCGTCCAAGCGCCGGGTTTTGCACGAAAAAAGGCTGATTTTGCCAAGTTCCTCCTCGGGGAAAGCCGCTGTTAGGCGGGTTGGTGATGAACATCGCCGGCTTTTTTCGTGTTGCCTACAACCAGGCGGAAATCAGCTGGGAAATCGATTCTTTGCCGCGGTCAAGGAGCGAACGCTTCCGCCAAAAATCGAGCGTCAGCGGCTCGGCGCGCGTCAGGTCGCGTTGGATCGCCCGCTTGACCACCTGCGTGAACGCGCGGTCGAATACATAGCAGTTGATTTCGCCGTTGAGAAACAGACTGCGCCGGTCAAAGTTGGCGGTGCCGACATCGCACCATTCCTCATCGACGACAATCGTTTTGGCGTGGTAAAATCCTTGGTAAAAGCGGTAAATGCGCGCTCCGGCCTTCAGCATTTGATAAAAATACGGGTAAGCGGCCTCGCGGACAAATAAATGGTCCGCCCGCAGCGGCACAATGACCGTGACGCGCACCCCGCGCCGGATCGCGCGCATAAGCTCGTCAAACAACGGCCGGCTCGGGATAAAGTAGGGGCTGCCGATCATAATTTCTCGTTTTGCCTGCCGGATCGCATCGATATACTGCTCTTCAAGCGCGGCGCCGTCAGTCGCGACAAGCTGGTGGCGGATGGCGCCGGCGTGAAGGGGTGGGAAGTAGCGGCGTTTGTCAGCGACGGTTTTGCCCGTCGCCTCCTCCCAATCGTGCAAAAATTGTTCTTGCAAGTCGTGCACCCCTTCTCCGCTGATTTTTAAGTGATAGTCGCGCCATTCTCCGATGTTAGCGTCCTTTCCACTGTATTCGCGGCCGATGTTAAAACCGCCCATATACCCGACCTTTCCATCGATGACCGTAATTTTTCGGTGGTTGCGGCGGTTGAGGCGGTAAATGAAAAACGGAAAGCGTGGCGGGCGGGCGTAGGCGAATTCGACGCCGCTTGCCTTCAGCGAACGGATGAGCGTTTTCGGCAACCCGAGGCTGCCGACCCAGTCCGTCAACAAGCGCACTTCCACCCCTTCCGCCGCTTTTTCCTTTAAAAGTTGGAAAAATGGCGCCGTCGTTTCGTCATGCTTGATGATATAAAACAAAATATGGATATGATCGCGGGCGCGGCGCAGCTCGGCAAAATAATCGGCAAATAAATGCCGTCCATTCACATACAAGGCCATATCGCTCCGCCGCTTTGGGTACACGACTTTTTTGCGCCCGTTGCGGAGGATCAGCCGGCCAAGCTTGTCATCAAGATAAACGAGTGCGAATATGATCACAATAACGGCAATGATGAGCATATTTTTCCCTCCTGTGCGTCGCTTCAGTACTTATTAATGTGTCCTACAACGCGCAAAAATAGCAGAGCGGACACCCGCTTCCGCCCTGTCCTCGTTCTTCGCTGCTTGACGTTCCGCTGCACGGGCCCGGCAACGGCAAAATTCTCATAAAAAGGCTATTGACTGAACGCTCATTCATTTGTAAAATAGACGTAAGTATAATTCCGAAAATTTCTTTTGTTATGGCAATACATTCGCTGAAAAGCGGGGGAAGGGGAGAGAAGATGAACGCCTTATTGTTGGTGAACTGGCTCGCGTTTTTGCTTGTAACCGCTTACGCCGTCTATTTGTTTGCGTATGTTGTCAAAACGCGGGCGATGTACATTAAGCTCGGCAAAAAGGTCGAGTTTGATGAAAAAGTGAATGAGCGGCTGCGTAACATTTGGGTCAACGTGTTTGGTCAGAAAAAGCTGCTCAAGGACAAAAAAAGCGGGATCATTCACGTCGTCTTTTTCTATGGGTTTATTCTCGTTCAGTTTGGCGCCATCGATTTTATCATCAAAGGGCTTGCGCCGGGGGCGCATTTGCCGCTTGGGCCGCTGTATCCAGGGTTTACGTTTTTCCAGGAAATCGTCACCCTGCTCATTTTGATCGCGGTGTTTGCCGCTTTTTACCGTCGCTATATTGAAAAGCTCGTCCGCTTAAAGCGCGATTTCAAAGCCGGACTTGTGCTCCTTTTTATCGGCGGACTCATGTTGTCCGTTTTGTTCGGCAACGGGATGAGCAGAATTTGGCACGGCGAAGAGGCGACATGGAGCGAACCGGTCGCCTCGCTCATCGCTGGCGCGTTTTCCTGGGTTGGGGAAACGGGGGCTGCGGCGCTCTTCTTTATCGCCTGGTGGGTGCATTTGTTGATTTTGCTGACGTTCCTTGTATACGTTCCGCAGTCGAAGCACGCCCACTTGATTGCGGCGCCCATCAACGTCTTTTTCAGCCGGCTGACGCGGCCGAAGCTTTCGCCGATCAACTTTGAAGACGAAAGCCAAGAGTCGTTTGGCGTCGGCAAAATTGAAGATTTTACGCAAAAGCAATTGATCGACTTGTACGCCTGTGTCGAGTGCGGCCGCTGTACGAGCATGTGCCCGGCGACCGGCACGGGGAAAATGTTGTCGCCGATGGATTTGATTTTGAAGCTGCGCGACCATTTGACCGAAAAAGGGGCGGTCGTCACGTCGCGGGCCCCGTGGGTGCCTGTGTTCGCCTTTAAAAACACGAAAGGCAACCAGCTGGCGTTCGCTGCGGCATCCGAGCAGGCGGCGGCGATTGAAATGCCGAGCCTCATCGGCGACGTCATCACCGAAGAAGAGATTTGGGCCTGTACGACGTGCCGCAACTGTGAAGACCAATGCCCGGTCATGAACGAGCACGTCGATAAAATCATCGATTTGCGCCGCTATCTCGTGTTGACGGAAGGGCGGATGAATCCGGATGCGCAACGGGCGATGACGAACATCGAACGTCAAGGCAACCCGTGGGGCTTGAACCGGAAAGAGCGGGAAAACTGGCGTGAGCTGCGCGATGATGTGCATGTGCCGACCGTCAAAGAGGCGGCGAAAGCAGGAGAGGAAATCGAGTATTTGTTCTGGGTCGGCTCGATGGGGTCGTATGACAGCCGAAGCCAAAAAATCGCCCTCGCCTTCGCCAAACTGCTGAATGAAGCAGGCGTCAAATTTGCGATTTTAGGCAACAAGGAGAAAAACTCGGGCGACACGCCGCGCCGGTTAGGGAATGAATTTTTATTCCAAGAGCTGGCGACGAACAATATCGCCGAGTTTGAAAAAGCGGGCGTCAAGAAAATTGTCACAATCGACCCGCACGCTTACAACACGTTCAAAAACGAATATCCGGACTTCGGACTGGACGCCGAAGTGTACCATCATACCGAATTGCTCGCCAAGCTCATTGAAGAAGGGCGCTTGGTGCCAAAATATCCGGTAAATGAACGCATTACGTTCCATGACTCGTGCTACTTAGGGCGCTACAATGACGTCTATGACGCACCGCGGAAAATTTTGCGCGCCATCCCGGGCGTCGAGCTTGTTGAAATGGAGCGCAACCGCGAGCGAGGAATGTGCTGTGGAGCCGGCGGCGGCCTCATGTGGATGGAAGAGACGACCGGCAACCGGATCAACGTCGCTCGCACCGAGCAGGCGCTTGCTGTCAATCCGACGGTCATCAGCTCTGGCTGCCCGTACTGCTTGACAATGCTGTCGGACGGCACGAAAGCGAAGGAAGTGGAAGATCGCGTCGCGACGTACGATGTCGCCGAACTGTTGGCGAAATCGGTGTTTGGCGAGGAAAAAGAAGAAGCCGCATCATAAAAATAGTTGCATAGACAATTTATATTTTTTAAAATAATAAGTATAATGAAAGGGGAGGTGTACAGCGGTACGCCTTCTCTTTCGCACTGCTATCGAGCGAGCGTTCAGTCTGTGTTTTTGTAATCGCTTTCTTATTCGAAAAAGGGGGAGAAGGAACCATGGGGAAAACAGTGATTGTGAGCGGGGTGCGCACCCCGTTTGGAAAATTGGGCGGCGCCTTGCAAGCGCTGTCAGCGCCTGAGCTCGGCGGCGTCGCCGTCAAAGAGGCGCTTGTCCGCGCCAACGTGAGCGCCGAACAAGTTGATCATGTCATTTTGGGCACCGTCTTGCAAGGCGGACAAGGGCAGCTTCCGTCGCGGCAGGCGATGCGCCATGCCGGCATTCCGTGGCACGTTCGCACCGAGACGGTGAACAAAGTATGCGCGTCCGGCATGCGCGCCGTGACGCTTGCCGATCAGCTCATCCGTTTAGGCGAGGCTGATATCATCGTCGCCGGCGGGATGGAATCGATGAGCAACGCCCCGTATGTGCTTCCGAAAGCGCGCTGGGGGCTGCGGATGGGCGACAGCACGGTGAAAGATTTAATGGTGTATGACGGCCTCACGTGCAGCTTCACCGGCGTTCATATGGGCGTCTACGGCGGGAATACGGCGAAAGAGCTCGGCATTACGAGGGAGGCGCAAGACGAGTGGGCGTACCGCAGCCATATGCGCGCCATTGCCGCCATCGAAGCCGGGCGGCTGGCGGAAGAAATCGTGCCGGTTTCGATTCCGCAGCGCAAAGGTGAGCCGCTTGTCGTTGAACGCGACGAGGCGCCGCGCAAAGATACGTCGCTTGAAGCGTTGGCGAAACTGAAACCGGTGTTTGACCCCGAAGGCACGATCACGGCCGGGAACGCCCCAGGCGTCAACGATGGCGCTGCCGCGCTTGTGTTGATGAGCCAGGAGCGCGCCGCCCGCGAGGGGCTCGAGCCGCTGGCGACGGTCGTCGCCCACACGGCCATCGCCGTCGAGGCGAAAGATTTCCCGAAAACGCCGGGGCTTGTCATCAACGAACTGCTCCGCAAAACAGGAAAGACCGTTGACGACATTGACTTGTTCGAAGTGAACGAAGCGTTTGCCGCGGTTGCGCTTGCCGCCATTCAAATCGCCGGGCTTGATCCGGAAAAAGTAAACGTCAACGGCGGCGCTGTCGCCCTCGGTCATCCGATCGGCGCGAGCGGGGCGCGCATCATCTTGACGCTCGCCCATGAGTTGAAGCGCCGCGGCGGAGGGCTGGGCATTGCCGCGATTTGCAGCGGCGGCGGTCAAGGCGACGCCATCTTAATCGAAGTATAAAGCATGGCCTGCCGCGTCATCGCGGCCGCGCGCCGTCGAGGCGTGACGCGTCATGCCGCCTGACGGCGTTGTCGCCATACAGGAGGCGGTTTGCTTGGCGGTGGGGCGGCCGCGGTTTTGGAATATGGATGGCCTGCCGCCTCCTTGGGCGCTGCGGCCGCTAGTTTGCGATCTGAGTTGTCCCGGGACGGAGCCAATAAACGAACAAGAGCGTTTGCGAATTTTTCTATATAGGGGGATCGAGTGATGGACGTCAAAACGATTATGGTCGTCGGCGCCGGACAGATGGGGTCAGGCATCGCCCAAGTATGCGCTGTCGCCGGCTATGACGTGTTGTTATACGACATTAGCGAAGCCCAACTCGATAAAGGGCTGGCCACTATCGACAAGCTGCTCGGCCGCCAAGTGGAAAAAGGCAAGATGACAGCCGAAGCCAAAGACGCCGCGCTGTCGCGGCTCGTCCGTTCCACCGACCTGCGTGATGCCGCCAAAGCGGATCTCATCATTGAGGCGGTCGTCGAAAACATGGATGTGAAAACGAAGCTGTTTGCGGAGCTCGACGAAATCGCCCGCCCGGAGGCGATCCTGGCCTCGAATACGTCGTCGCTGCCGATCACGGAAATCGCAGCGGCGACGAAGCGGCCGGAGAACGTGATCGGCATGCACTTTATGAATCCGGTGCCGGTCATGAAACTGGTCGAAATCATCCGCGGCTTGGCGACAGCGGATGACGTATACGAAACGATCGAGGCGGTCACCCGGAAGCTCGGCAAAGTGCCGGTCGAAGTGAACGATTTTCCAGGGTTTATTTCCAACCGTGTCTTAATGCCGATGATCAACGAAGCCATTTATGCCTTATATGAAGGGGTGGCGACGAAGGAAGCCATCGATGAGGTGATGAAGCTCGGCATGAACCATCCGATGGGGCCGCTCACGCTCGCCGACTTTATCGGGCTGGATACATGCTTGTACATTATGGAAACCCTTCACGAAGGGTTTGGCGATGACAAATACCGCCCGTGCCCGCTTTTGCGCAAATATGTGAAAGCCGGCTGGCTCGGCCGCAAGACAGGCCGCGGATTTTACACGTACGAATAAGCGCGGCGGCATCAGCCGGCAATCGGTTTCGCCCATATGCCGTTGAACCGCCTAAGCCATGCATGCGGCGGCGAGGCGGGCGGCGCCAAATGCAACATCGAGCCAGCAACAAGAGGAAGGGAGAGGCCATCTCATGCAATTTCGCTTTACCGAAGAGCAGGAAATGATGCGGCAAATGGTGCGCGAGTTTGCCGCAGCGGAAATTGCCCCGTTTGTCGAGCGCATGGAGCAAGGGGAATTTCCGCGCCCGATTTTAAAGAAAATGGCGGAACTCGGCTTGATGGGGATCACGGTTCCCGAGAAGTACGGCGGTGCGGGCATGGATTTCATTTCCTACATTATCGCCATTCATGAAATTTCGAAAGTAAGCCCGACAGTCGGCGTCATTTTGTCGGTGCATACATCGGTCGGCACAAACCCGATTTTGTACTTCGGCACCGAGGAGCAGAAGCAAAAATACGTGACAAAGCTTGCCCGAGGCGAATATTTGGGGGCGTTTTGCCTCACCGAACCGAGCGCCGGCTCGGACGCAAAAAGCTTGAAGACAAAAGCGGTGCGCCGCGGCGATGTGTACGTCTTGAACGGATCGAAAATTTTCATTACAAACGGCGGCGAAGCGGATACGTATATCGTATTCGCCCGCACGAATCCGGATGAAGCGGGCAGCCGTGGCATCTCGGCGTTCATCGTCGAAAAAGGAACGAAAGGGATGGCGATCGGCAAAGACGAGAAAAAAATGGGGCTGCACGGGTCGCGCACGGTGACGATTACGTTCGAGGATGCGGAAGTGCCGGCGGAAAACTTGCTTGGCCAGGAAGGAGAAGGGTTTAAAATTGCGATGGCGAACCTTGACGTCGGCCGAATCGGCATCGCCGCCCAGGCGCTCGGCATCGCCGAGGCAGCCGTCGAGCACGCCGTCGCCTATGCAAAAGAGCGGGTGCAATTTGGCAAGCCGATTGCCGAACAGCAAGGCGTCGCCTTTAAGCTCGCCGATATGGCGACAGCAGCCGAGGCGGCGAAATGGCTCGTCTACCGCGCCGCCTGGCTGCGCGCCCAAGGGCTGCCGTGCAGCAAAGAGGCGTCGATGGCAAAGCTGTTCGCTTCACAAGCCGCCATGGACAACGCCATCGAAGCTGTGCAAGTGTTCGGCGGCAACGGCTATACGAAAGATTATCCCGTCGAGCGGCTGTTCCGCGATGCGAAAATTACGCAAATTTACGAAGGAACGAGCGAAATCCAACGCATCGTCATCAGCAAGCATTTGTAGTCAGGCATGCTGATGAACCAATCCGAACCAGATGAGAAGGCTCTGTTCCTAGCTTTTCTGCCGTAGTCGGCAAGCCGTTCGCTTGCCGACTGGGCATGCGACAGCATGCCCTCCTCGAACAATGGACGTTTTGCGGGCAAATGGCATTTGCCCGCTGGCGTTCTTGTTCGAGGAAAGAGGCAGAAAAGCTTGTGTTCAGCCAGCTCATGATTGGCGATCGAATGAAATGGTGGAAATAGCTCTAAGCGCCGGGTTTTCGGAAGACCGAACAACGCCGCTTTCAGGGATCGAGGCATAAACATGGGGCTCTGTCTTTTGCGGCGTTTTGTGGTGCAACGGGAACTCACCAACAAGTTTATGTCTGTATCTGGAAGATGGTGATCACGCTGGCACGGGGGACGAGGATTTCGGATCCGACCTCCATGTCCCGTCTTTACTTTATCACCTAACAAGCTGGCACGGTGACAAGAAGAGCGAACAATGCCATGTAAAACAAAATTGCAACTTATATAGGAAAACGGGGGAATGAAACGATGAACTTTCGATTGAGCGAAGAACATGAAATGCTGCGAAAAATGGTGCGCGAATTTGCTGAAAACGAAGTGGCGCCGACAGCCGCTGAACGCGATGAAGAAGAGCGGTTTGACCGCAGCATTTTCAACAAAATGGCGGAACTCGGCTTAACCGGCATTCCGTGGCCGGAAGAGTACGGCGGCATCGGCAGCGACTATTTGGCGTATGTCATCGCCGTTGAGGAACTGTCGCGCGTCTGCGCTTCAACCGGGGTGACGCTCTCCGCCCACATTTCGCTCGCCAGCTGGCCGATTTACAAGTTCGGCACGGAAGAGCAAAAGCAGAAGTATTTGCGCGCCTTGGCGACCGGGGAAAAGCTCGGGGCGTACGGGCTGTCCGAGCCGGGGGCCGGGTCTGACGTCGCGTCGATGAAAACGCGCGCTGTAAAAGACGGCGACCATTACGTGTTAAACGGGTCGAAAGTATGGATCACCAACGGCGGCGAGGCGGAAATTTACGTCGTCTTTGCCGTCACCGACCCGGAAAAGCGGCATAAAGGAATCAGCGCCTTTATCGTCGAGAAAGGGACGCCGGGCTTTTCAATCGGCAAAAAAGAAAAGAAACTCGGCATCCGTTCGTCGCCGACGACCGAGCTGATTTTCGAAGATTGCCGCATCCCGAAAGAAAACTTGCTCGGCCGAGAAGGAGAAGGGTTCAAAATCGCCATGATGACGCTTGACGGCGGCCGAAACGGCATTGCCGCCCAAGCGGTCGGCATCGCTCAAGGGGCGCTTGACGCCGCGGTCGATTACGCCAAGCAGCGCGTCCAGTTTGGCAAACCGATTGCCGAGCAGCAAGGCGTCGCCTTTAAACTCGCCGATATGGCGACGGCGATTGAAGCAGCGCGGCTCTTGACGTATCAAGCGGCATGGCTTGAGTCAAACGGCCTGCCGTACGGCAAAGCGTCGGCGATGGCGAAGTTGTTTGCCGGCGACACAGCCATGAAAGTGACCGTTGAGGCGGTGCAAATTTTCGGCGGCAACGGCTACACGAAAGACTATCCAGTTGAGCGGTTTATGCGCGATGCGAAAATTACGCAAATTTACGAAGGAACGCAGGAAATTCAGCGTCTTGTCATCTCGCGCGCGTTGACGCGCGATTAACGCCGCGCCTCTGTTCAGCGGCGCCGCGGCGGCTGGCCGCCGTTTGCGCACCGCTCGGCACATCGATGGACTGGCGAAGCCGTCCATTCCGCTTTGCACTCTTAGCGCCCGCACCAACGGCGGGGGGAGCGGGCGCCGCTTCGCCGCCAAACGGGGATAGGGGGGAGAGGAACCGGTCATGAAAAAGCGGGAAGTAATCGCCTCAGTCAAAGACGAAAAGCTTGTGAAAAAACGGCGCAATGAAATGATTAAAGGCGCCATTTCGCTGTTTAAACAAAAAGGCTTCCACCAAACGACGACAAGGGAGATCGCCAAAGCGTCCGGATTTAGCATCGGCACGTTGTACGAGTACATCCGCAAGAAAGAAGACGTCCTCTATCTCGTGTGCGACCGCATTTACGACGAAGTGCGGGAGCGGACGGAACAAGACCTCGGTGCCCACCATGGCACGATCGAAGGGTTAAGGCGCGCCATTGCCCACTATTTCCGCGTTGTTGATGAACTCGATGATGAAGTGCTCGTCATGTATCAAGAAGTGAAAGCGCTAAGCAAAGAATCGCTGCCGTATGTGTTGAATAAAGAACTCGATATGGCGGCGATTTTCGAACATATTTTGCGCGCATGCGTTGAGAGCGGGGCGTTGCAGCTTTCTGAAAGCGAAATCCGCCTGTTCGCCCACAACATCGTCGTTCTTGGGCAAATGTGGGCGTTCCGCCGTTGGGTGCTGCGGAAAATGTATACACTCGATGAATATATCGAACTGCAAACCGAGTTTTTATTAAGGGGGATTATGGAGAAACAGCGAGTCTAAAAGGGGGAGAAGAAACGATGGCGCACATTTACCGTCCGAAGCATCACGTCCGCTTTGTGACTGCATCGAGCTTGTTTGACGGCCATGACGCCTCAATCAACATTATGCGCCGCATTTTGCAGGCGAGCGGCGCCGAGGTCATCCATTTAGGCCATAACCGTTCGGTCGAAGAAATCGTCAACGCCGCCATTCAAGAAGACGTGCAAGGCATTGCCGTCTCCTCGTACCAAGGCGGGCATATGGAGTTTTTTAAATATATGTATGACCTGCTTCAAGAGCGGGGCGCATCCCATATCCGCATTTACGGCGGCGGGGGCGGCGTCATCATCCCGCGGGAAATCAAGGAGCTGCACGAGTATGGCATCGCCCGCATTTTCTCGCCGGAAGACGGCCGACGCCTCGGCCTGCAAGGAATGATTAACGTCATGCTTGAAGAATGCGATTTTCCGACCGTGACTGCCGTGACCGATGAAATCGAACGGCTCCAAACCGGCGATGTGCAAGCCGTGGCCCGGCTCATCACGCTGTGCGAATACCGCGCCGAGGCGACGGATGAGGCGGCGGCCGCCGCTGAAGCAGCGATTGCGCAAGTGAAGACGATGGAAAAGCGTGTGCCGGTCCTCGGCATCACCGGCACGGGCGGGGCGGGGAAAAGTTCGCTCACCGATGAGCTCGTGCGCCGCTTTTTAAATGAAATTCCGGATATCAAAATCGCCATTTTGTCCGTCGACCCGACGAAACAAAAAACGGGCGGGGCGCTGTTAGGCGACCGGATCCGGATGAATGCCATCCATTCGCCGCGCGTCTATATGCGGAGCCTTGCGACGCGCCATTCCCGCTCTGAGCTGTCGCCGGCGATCCGCGACGCCATTTCGGTCGTCAAAGCGGCCGGTTTTGATCTCGTCATTGTCGAAACGAGCGGGATCGGCCAGGGCGATGCCGCCATTACCGAAGTATGCGACGTTTCGATGTATGTGATGACAAGCGAATTCGGAGCGCCAACGCAGCTTGAGAAAATCGATATGATCGATTACGCCGATTTGATCGCCATTAACAAGTTTGAACGCAAAGGCTCGGAAGATGCAAAACGGCAAGTGCAGAAGCAGTATCAACGAAGCCATCAGCTGTTTGACCGCGATCTATCGGAAATGCCGGTATACGGCACGATCGCCAGCCAGTTTAACGACCCGGGCACGAATACGCTTTTTGTCGCACTTGTCGATACGATCAACCGGAAAACGGGAACGAACTGGAAGACGAATTTGAAAACCGTTGCCAACGTTGAAAAGCATAACGTCATCATCCCGAATGAGCGCCGCTACTATTTGCGCGAAATCGCGGAGACGGTCCGCTCGTACCACCGCCGCGCCGAGCAGCAAGTCGAGGTGGCCCGACGCCTCTTCCAAATCGAAGGGGCCATCGAAGCGGCGAAGGAACGGGACGAAGCTGAAGACGTGATCCGCGCGCTCGAAACGCTCAAAGCCGATTACGAAGCGAAGCTGACGCCCGAATCGAAGCGCATTTTGGCGACATGGGAAGAGACGAAAGCGAAATATGCGGCGAAGACATTCGTGACAAAAGTGCGGGACAAAGAAATTGTCACCGAACTGACGACGAAAACGTTGTCCGGTTTGGACATTCCGAAAGTCGTCTTGCCGAAATTCAAAGACTACGGGGAAATTTTGCGCTGGGTGTATAAAGAAAACGTCCCCGGCTCGTTCCCGTATACAGCCGGCGTCTTCCCGTTCAAGCGCCAAGGCGAAGACCCGAAACGGCAATTTGCGGGCGAAGGGACGCCGGAGCGCACAAACCGCCGCTTCCACTATTTGTGCAAAGAAGACAAAGCGAAACGGCTCAGCACGGCGTTTGACTCGGTGACGCTTTACGGCGAAGATCCGGACTACCGGCCGGACATTTTCGGCAAGGTCGGCGAAAGCGGCGTCAGCGTTTGTACGCTCGATGACATGAAAAAACTGTACAAAGGATTTGACTTGTGCGATCCGCTCACCTCGGTGTCGATGACGATCAACGGCCCGGCCCCGATTTTGCTGGCGATGTTTATGAACACGGCGATTGACCAGCAAGTCGAGAAAAAAGAGGCCGAGCTTGGCCGCCCGCTCACGCCGGAAGAGTACGAACAAGTGAAAGCGTATACGCTGCAAACGGTGCGCGGCACGGTGCAAGCCGATATTTTAAAAGAAGACCAAGGGCAAAATACGTGCATTTTCTCAACCGACTTTGCCTTGAAAATGATGGGCGACATCCAAGAGTATTTCATCAAGCACCGCGTCCGCAACTATTATTCGGTGTCGATTTCCGGCTACCATATCGCCGAAGCCGGCGCCAACCCGATTACGCAACTGGCGTTTACGCTTGCGAACGGCTTTACGTATGTCGAGTATTACTTGAGCCGCGGCATGCACATTGACGATTTTGCGCCGAACTTGTCGTTTTTCTTCAGCAACGGCCTCGATCCGGAATATTCGGTCATCGGCCGCGTTGCGCGCCGCATTTGGGCGGTCGTCATGCGCGAAAAATACGGCGCCAACGAACGAAGCCAAAAACTGAAATACCATATTCAAACGTCCGGCCGTTCGCTGCACGCGCAAGAGATTGACTTTAACGACATTCGCACGACGCTGCAGGCGCTGTTGGCGATTTACGACAATTGCAACTCGCTGCACACGAACGCCTATGACGAAGCGATCACCACACCGACCGAGGAGTCGGTCCGGCGGGCGATGGCGATCCAGCTCATTATTACAAAAGAGTTTGGCTTGGCGAAAAACGAAAATCCGCTTCAAGGGTCGTTCATTATCGAAGAGCTGACCGACCTAGTGGAAGAAGCGGTGCTGCAAGAGTTCGAACGGTTGAACGACCGCGGCGGCGTGCTCGGGGCGATGGAGACGCAATATCAGCGCGGCAAAATTCAAGACGAGTCGCTTTATTACGAAACGAAAAAACATAGCGGCGAGCTGCCGATCATCGGCGTCAATACGTTCTTAAACCCGAATCCGCCGTCAGAGGAGGAGCTGAACAACATCCAGCTCGCCCGGGCGACGTATGAAGAAAAAGAGACGCAAATCCGCAATTTGCGCGAATTCCAAGAGCGGAATAAAGACAAAGCCGGTCCAGCGCTCGAACGGCTGAAGCAAGTGGCGACAAGCGGCGGCAACATTTTCGAAGAATTGATGGAAACCGTGAAAGTCGCCAGCCTCGGGCAAATCACCCGCGCCTTGTACGAAGTCGGCGGGCAATACCGGCGGAATATGTAGAACGGCGCAAACGTTGCCAAGAGGAGAAAAGGAAGAGACGCCGGTTCAAGAGGAACGAAGGCCGTCCCGCCTGCAGGGGCGGCTCTCTTTTGCTTTTTTCGCCAAATATGTAGCATAAACCCCGACAATTTGTTTATAATGAATGGTATGTATTCCACTTGCATTCATTTGTTTCATTATATAGAAGGGGAGTGCTGAACTTGAGCCTGCAGCAGCAATACTCGCCAGAGGAATTGCAGGAGATGTCGTTCGTCGAACTGGCGAACCTCATTTTGCTTGACAAGCGCGAGGCGCTGCCGTTCGACCAAATCGTCCGCGAAGCCGCGGTATTAACCGGCATGGCGGAAGACGACATCGCCGCGCGGCTTGCCCAATATTATACCGATTTAAACATCGACGGGCGGTTTATTTGCGTTGGGGAAAACGTCTGGGGGCTGCGTGCGTGGTATCCGTTTGACCAGACGGAAGACGAAACGGTGACGATCGTCAAGCCGAAGAAGAAGAAAAAAGCGCTTGATGATGAATACGATGATTACGAAGAGCTGCTTGACGAAGAGGATCTCGATTACGACGATCTTGATGACTACGATGAGGAAGAGCTCGAGCTTGACGACGAAGAGCTGCTCGAAGACGAGGAATTCGATCTGGACGAAGACGTTGCTTTTGACGATGAGAACATTCTCGACGACGAACCGTTTGATTTGGACGATGAACCGCTTGACGAAGAGCTGGATCTCGAGGAAGCGGAGGAAGACGAATAACCGCTTGACTTTGTTTGAGGAATTCGGTACAATGTGTGTTGGGCTCTTGAAAAATGGACGAATTCATCAGTCGCTCCCTTACATATGGTAAGCGGAGCGTTTTTTTATTTGCCCTTTCGCAAACACTGTTATTGTAACTTCGGCAAGGGGGAAGACAAAATGACGAAATACATTTTTGTGACGGGCGGTGTCGTTTCTTCGCTCGGGAAAGGGATCACAGCTGCGTCGCTCGGGCGGCTCTTGAAAAATCGCGGCCTGAACGTGACGATTCAAAAGTTCGACCCGTACATTAACGTCGACCCGGGAACGATGAGCCCGTATCAGCACGGCGAAGTGTTCGTCACCGATGACGGCGCGGAAACGGATTTGGACTTAGGCCATTATGAGCGGTTCATCGATATTAATTTGAACAAATACAGCAACGTCACGACCGGGAAAATCTACTCCGCCGTCATCCGCAAAGAGCGGCGCGGCGATTACCTCGGCGGCACGGTGCAAGTCATTCCGCACATCACGAACGAAATCAAAGAGCGCGTCTTCCGCGCCGGCCGGGAAACGAACGCCGATGTCGTCATTACGGAAATCGGCGGCACGGTCGGCGACATTGAATCGTTGCCGTTTTTGGAAGCCATCCGCCAAATCAAAAGCGACGTCGGCCGCGAAAATGTCATGTACATTCATTGCACGCTTGTGCCATACATCAAGGCAGCCGGGGAAATGAAAACGAAGCCGACGCAGCACAGCGTGAAAGAACTGCGCAGCCTCGGCATCCAGCCGAACGTCATCGTCGTCCGTACAGAAATGCCGATGCCGCAAGAGATGAAAGACAAAATCGCTCTCTTTTGCGACATCGACCCGAAGGCAGTCATTGAGTGCCGCGATGCGGACACGCTCTATGCGGTGCCGCTTATGCTTCAAGAACAAAAGCTCGATCAAATCGTCTGTGAACATTTGCGCCTCAACTGCCGTGAAGCAGATATGACGGAGTGGAAAGCGCTCGTCGAGAAAGTGCGAAACTTGTCGAAAACGACGAAAATCGCCCTCGTCGGCAAGTATGTTGAACTGCCGGACGCCTACATTTCGGTCGTCGAGGCCCTTCGCCATGCCGGCTATGCATTTGATACAGACATTGAGATCCAATGGGTGAATGCGGAGCACGTCACGCGCGACAATGTGGCGGAGTTGCTGAAAGACGCGGACGGCATTTTGGTTCCGGGCGGGTTTGGCGACCGCGGCGTGGAAGGGAAAATCGAGGCGATCCGCTACGCCCGCGAGCAGCGCGTGCCGTTTTTGGGCATTTGCTTAGGAATGCAGCTCGCCTCGATTGAATTTGCCCGCCATGTTGTCGGGTTGTCTGGCGCCCATTCGTCCGAGTTTGACCCGAATACGCCGCATCCGATCATCGACTTGCTTCCAGAGCAAAAGGATGTCGAAGATTTAGGCGGCACGCTTCGCCTCGGCCTGTATCCGTGCAAGCTGCAGGAAGGAACGCTCGCCTACGCTGCGTACGGCGATGAAGTCATTTACGAACGCCATCGCCATCGGTATGAATTCAACAATCAATACCGCCATCTATTAGAAGAGCATGGCTTCGTCTTCTCCGGCACGAGCCCGGATGGACGGCTTGTGGAAATCATCGAGCTGAAAGACCATCCGTGGTTTGTCGCCGCGCAGTTCCATCCTGAATTCACCTCGCGCCCGACGCGGCCGCAGCCGCTCTTCCGCGAGTTTGTCAAAGCGGCGCTGCAATCAAAAGAAGGATATGCCGCCCTAGGCAAGGGGACGGTATAGCCTCCGGCGGCGCAGCAAGAAAGAGGGTGTCCCAACGCAACGGGACACCCTCTCTTTTTAGGCATATTCTTGCAAAATGTCATCAAGCAACACGACAAGCCCATAGTAGATGAACGAAGCGGCGGTCACGGTCGGCATGGCGATGCGACGCCCGTCTTCCGTCGGCACGAGCGGGCGGGACAGTTTGCTGTCGATATGGACAGCGGCCAGCTCCGCCAAGCCCGGCTCGTCTTTGACGAGCGCTGAGACGGCGACCGTATCAACGCCGTGCCCCTGCAGCTGTTCCACGAGGCGGATCGCTTCGTTGTCGTTGGAAAAACGGGCGAATACGAGCGCCCGGTCCGTTTCGTTCCAATCGCCCGCTTCCCTTGATTCGATGCGCGCCGCCTTTGGCAGCCGATCCGGACCGAGAAGCGCGGCGGTGACAACCGCGTCCAATTCGCCTGCTCCGTACAGCCAGATGCGCCCGTCGCCGACGACCGCCTGGGCGAGCAGGCGCGCCCCGTCCTCAAGCGCCCACTCCTCGTCCGCCGCGATTTTTTGCAGCAGCCCGATCGTTTGCGTCGCCAAAATTTTCATCATTTGGCCTCCTTTCGCCGCTATTATACAAAATCCGTAAATGATCCGAAAAGCAAGCAGGAAATACGTTCGGGAAATGCGAAACATTAATAGGGAGAAAACAGGGAATAGAGGTGCATAAATGTGGGCAACAAAATTTTAATCGTCGACGACCAGTACGGCATCCGCATCTTGTTAAATGAAGTGTTTCAGCGGGAAGGGTACGTGACTTATCAGGCGGCCAACGGCATGCAGGCGTTGGAAATCGTCCGCAAACACCATCCCGACCTCGTGCTTCTCGATATGAAAATTCCCGGCATGGACGGCATTGAAATTTTAAAGCGGCTCAAAGACATCGACCCGGACATCAAAGTGATCATTATGACCGCGTACGGCGAGCTGGATATGATTCAGGAAACGAAAGAGCTTGGGGCGCTCATGCATTTTGCCAAGCCATTTGACATCGACGACTTGCGCGCCGCCGTCAAAAGCCATCTTTCTTCGTAAAGCTCTTTTTTGTGTCAGCTGCACTAACGAAGGGAATGGTTGCTGTTTTGCCGGCAAGTTGGTATGCTTATTAACGTAGATGCATTTTGCGCCTGTCGGCCTATGTTTCGCCATGGCGACAAAGACGACGATCAACTAAGGAGGATGTAACCATGCCGTTAGTATCGATGAAAGAGATGCTCAACGAGGCGCTGCGCGGCAAATATGCGGTCGGCCAATTCAACATCAACAACTTGGAATGGACGCAAGCGATTTTAGCGGCCGCCGAAGAAGAAAAATCGCCGGTCATTCTCGGCGTCTCCGAAGGGGCGGCCCGTTACATGGGCGGGTTTAAAACGGTCGTCAACATGGTAAAAGGCTTAATGGAAGACATGAACATCACCGTTCCGGTCGCCATCCATCTTGACCATGGTTCGAGCTTTGAAAAATGCAAAGCGGCGATCGATGCTGGGTTCACCTCGGTCATGATTGACGCCTCCCATCATCCGTTTGAGGAAAACGTCCGCATTACCTCACAAGTCGTAGAGTACGCCCATGCGCGCGGCGTCTCGGTTGAAGCCGAGCTCGGCATTGTCGGCGGGCAGGAAGATGACGTCATCGGCGAAGGCGTCATTTACGCCGATCCGAAAGAATGTGAAGAACTTGTCAAACGGACAGGCATCGACTGCCTTGCTCCGGCGCTCGGTTCGGTGCACGGCCCGTACAAAGGGGAGCCGAAGCTCGGGTTTGCCGAAATGGAGCAAATCCGCGATTTGACCGGCATTCCGCTCGTTTTGCACGGCGGCACCGGCATTCCAACTGAACAAATTCAGCGCGCCATTTCCCTTGGCACATCGAAAATCAACGTCAATACGGAAAACCAAATCGCCTTTACCAAAGTGGTCCGTGAACTGCTTGCCAAAGACCCGAACGTCTACGATCCGCGCAAAATTATCGGTCCGGGCCGCGACGCGATCAAAGCGACGGTCATCGGCAAAATGCGCGAATTCGGCTCGTCCGGAAAAGCGGCGCAATAACGAGCAAACGGCAAGATCGGCCTGGCAGGCAGCTTTCGGTCGTCACCCGGGCTTGCCTGCCTGCGTCCAAATAATGACAAGGAGGGATACGTAGTGAAATTTTTCATTGATACCGCCAATTTGGAAGAAATTAAACACGCCCATGAGCTCGGCATTTTGGCCGGCGTCACGACCAACCCGAGCTTAGTGGCGAAAGAAAACGTTTCGTTCCATGACCGGCTGCGCGAAATTACATCCATCGTCTCCGGTTCGGTGAGCGCCGAGGTCATTTCGACCGATGCGGCCGGCATGATTGAGGAAGGAGAAGAGCTGGCGAAAATCGCTCCGAACATTACCATTAAAGTGCCGATGACGCCGGAAGGGTTAAAAGCGGTAAAAACGTTCAGCGAAAAAGGCATTAAAACGAATGTGACGCTCGTGTTTACCGCCAACCAGGCGCTATTGGCGGCGCGCGCCGGCGCGACATACGTTTCTCCGTTCCTCGGCCGCCTCGATGACATCGGCCATAATGGCTTAGAGCTCATTTCCACGATTGCGGACATTTTCAACATTCACGGCATCGAAACGGAAATCATCGCAGCTTCGATCCGCCACCCGCACCATGTGACGGAAGCAGCGTTGCGCGGGGCGCACATCGCCACCGTCCCGTACAAAGTGCTGATGCAATTGTTCCACCATCCGCTCACCGATCAAGGAATCGAGAAGTTTCTTGCCGACTGGAATCGGCAACAATGAAAATAAGGCGTTTGCCTCTAAAGGCAAGCGGGCTCACCCCGCCCGGCCCGGGGTGGGGTGCTGAGCCCGCCCGGCCTTGTCTTCTCATCCGAAAGGTGAAGCCACTTCCGAGCAAAGAAGGGAGACGACGATGGATAAAATCAAAATCATCGGCGGGGATCGGCTGCAGGGAACAATCAAAGTGAGCGGCGCGAAAAACAGCGCGGTCGCCTTGATTCCGGCAGCGATTTTGGCCGAGTCGCCGGTGACGATCGAAGGATTGCCGGACATTTCCGATGTGCGCATTTTAGGAAGCTTGATCGAAGAAATCGGTGGTTCGTTTTCATTTGACGGCAAGAAGGCGGTCATCGACCCGACGAACATGGTTTCCATGCCGCTTCCGAACGGAAAGGTGAAAAAGCTGCGCGCTTCATACTATTTGATGGGCGCGATGCTCGGACGCTTCAAAAAAGCGGTTGTCGGCCTGCCGGGCGGCTGCCACCTCGGACCGCGCCCGATCGATCAGCACATTAAAGGGTTTGAAGCGCTCGGCGCCACCGTCACGAACGAGCAGGGCGCCATCTATTTGCGCGCTGAGGAGCTTCGCGGAGCCCGCATTTTTTTGGACGTCGTCAGCGTCGGCGCGACGATCAACATCATGCTGGCGGCGGTGCGCGCCAAAGGGCGGACGATTATCGAAAACGCGGCAAAAGAGCCGGAAATCATTGATGTGGCGACGCTGCTCTCCAACATGGGCGCGAAAATTAAAGGCGCAGGCACCGATGTCATCCGCATCGACGGCGTCGAAAAATTATCGGGCTGCCGCCACGCCATCATTCCGGACCGGATTGAAGCCGGCACGTACATGATTGCCGCTGCAGCGATGGGCAATGAAGTCGTCGTCGACAACGTCATCCCGCAGCACGTCGAATCGCTGACGGCCAAACTGCGCGAAATGGGCGTGCGCGTCGAGACGGGAGAAGACCAAATTCTCGTCTGCGGCTCTGATGTTTTGAAAGCGGTTGACGTCAAGACGCTCGTCTACCCCGGTTTCCCAACCGATTTGCAGCAGCCGTTTACCGCCTTATTGACAAAAGCGAACGGCACAAGCATCGTCACGGATACCATTTACAGCGCCCGCTTCAAACACGTCGATGAGCTGCGGCGCATGAACGCCAACGTAAAAGTGGAAGGCCGCTCGGCCATTGTCACCGGCCCGGTCCAATTGCAAGGGGCGAAAGTGAAGGCGAGCGATTTGCGCGCCGGGGCCGCGCTTGTGATTGCCGGACTGATGGCTGATGGGGTGACGGAAATTACCGGCGTCGAGCATATCGACCGCGGCTACAGCGGCTTAGTCGAGAAGCTGTCCGCACTCGGCGCCGCCATTTGGCGCGAAAAAATGACGGATGAAGAAATCGAGCAAGTGAAAAATGTTTGATAGTCCAACAGCAAAGGGGAAGGGGAGAACAGCGATGGAACGAAGCTTATCGATGGAACTCGTGCGCGTGACCGAGGCGGCGGCGCTCGCCGCCGCCCGCTGGATGGGTCGCGGGAAAAAAAATGAAGCTGATGAGGCCGCTACTTCAGCGATGCGCGATGTGTTTGACACCGTGCCGATGAAAGGGACGGTCGTCATCGGCGAAGGGGAGATGGACGAAGCGCCGATGCTGTATATCGGGGAGAAGCTCGGCAACGGCTACGGCCCGCGCGTTGACGTCGCCGTTGACCCGCTCGAAGGTACGAACATCGTCGCGTCCGGGGGCTGGAACGCCTTGGCGGTCGTCGCGGTCGCCGACCACGGCCATTTGCTTCATGCGCCCGATATGTACATGGAGAAAATCGCGGTCGGCCCGGAAGCGGTCGGCATGATTGATATTGAGGCGCCGATCATCGACAATTTAAAAGCGGTGGCGAAGGCGAAAAATAAGGATATTGAAGACGTCGTCGCCATCGTCCTCAACCGTCCGCGCCATGAGCGGCTCATCCAAGAACTGCGCGAAGCCGGTGCGCGCATTAAGCTGATTAATGACGGTGACGTCGCCGCCGCCATTAACACGGCGTTCGACCATACCGGCGTCGACATTTTGTTCGGCTCGGGCGGCGCGCCGGAAGGAGTGCTCGCGGCGGTTGCGTTAAAATGCCTCGGCGGCGAGCTGCAAGGAAAACTGCTGCCACAAAACGAGGCCGAGCTCGAGCGCTGCAAGAAAATGGGCATTGACGTCAACAAAGTGCTGCGCATGGACGACCTGGTGAAAGGGGACGACGCCATTTTTGCCGCCACCGGCGTCACGGACGGCGAACTGTTGCGCGGCGTTCAGCTCAAGGGGGCGTACGGCCTCACCCACTCGGTCGTCATGCGCGCCAAATCCGGCACCGTCCGCTTTATCGAAGGGCGGCACAGCTTGAAGAAAAAACCGAATTTGGTCTTTAAGTGAGACGTTCCGCCGACGGGCCGGAGCGCCTACACCGCTCATTGGAATCAAACGACAACAATCCCGCGGCTTTCCTTTCCATCCGTCTTGGCGGCGCCGGCATCGAGAGGCGCCGCTTTGCCCGGAACGAAAAAAAGATTGATTAAAAAGCGGAAAAAAGGGTAAAATAGTCGTGTTGCTTATGCAAAAATAAGCTCTGCCATTCTACTTCATTTCAGCCTTCATTATCTTCTTAATACGAAATGAGATCCCTTCGCCTGTCGAACGATGCCCGAACAAACACGATGGGAGAATAGGAAACTTTGCAAAGTGTGGTGTCAAAATGGAATTAACGTTAGCGGCTTTAGAAAACATGAAGCTCAAAGAGCTGTATGAGCTCGCCAAGCAATACAAAATTTCTTATTACAGCAAGTTGACGAAAAAAGAGCTTATTTTTGCCATTTTGAAAGCGCGTGCCGAACAAGACGGCCTCTCGTTCATGGAAGGCGTTCTCGAAATCATTCCGTCGGAAGGATTCGGTTTTTTGCGTCCGGTCGGCTATTCCCCGAGCTCGGAAGACATTTACATTTCCGCTTCCCAAATCCGTCGTTTTGATCTGCGCAATGGAGACAAAGTATCCGGCAAGGTGCGGCCGCCGAAAGAGAACGAACGCTACTTCGGCTTGCTTCATGTCGAAGCGGTCAACGGCGAAGACCCCGAAATCGCCAAGGAACGCGTCCACTTTCCGGCGTTGACACCGCTTTATCCGAACCGGCAAATGAAGCTCGAAACGACCCCGGACAAGCTGTCGACCCGCATCATCGACTTGATCGCGCCGGTCGGCTTCGGCCAGCGCGGATTGATCGTCGCGCCGCCGAAAGCCGGGAAAACGATGCTGCTGAAAGAAATCGCCAACAGCATTACGACGAACCATCCAGATGTCGAGTTGATCGTCTTGCTCATTGACGAGCGGCCCGAAGAAGTGACCGACATTGAGCGGTCGGTGCAAGGAGAAGTCGTCAGCTCGACGTTTGACGAGGTGCCGGAAAACCATATCCGGGTGTCTGAACTCGTCTTGGAGCGGGCGATGCGGCTTGTTGAACATAAGCGCGATGTCGTCATTTTGATGGACAGCATCACGCGCCTCGCCCGCGCGTACAACCTGGTCATTCCGCCGAGCGGGCGCACGCTCTCGGGCGGGATCGATCCGGCGGCGTTTCATCGGCCGAAGCGCTTTTTCGGCGCGGCGCGCAACATTGAAGAAGGCGGCAGCCTGACGATTTTGGCGACCGCCCTCATCGACACCGGGTCACGCATGGATGACGTCATTTACGAAGAGTTCAAGGGGACGGGCAACATGGAGCTCCATCTCGACCGCTCGCTCGCCGAGCGCCGCATTTTCCCGGCCATCGACATTCGCCGCTCCGGGACGCGCAAAGAGGAGCTGCTCATCCCGAAAGAACATTTAGAAAAACTGTGGGCGATTCGCAAAACGATGGCCGACTCGCCGGATTTTATCGAGCGGTTTTTGAACAAACTGCGCCGCACAAAATCAAACGAAGAGTTTTTCGCGCTGCTTGAGCAAGAATGGAGAAACGGCGGCCCGCTTCGCCTATAACAAGCTGGCGGAATTTGTCGGGAATCGCCCGTTGCAAATGAGCGGAAAAGCTGTTATAATCTTAACATGTGTGTTTGGACCAACATCGATGTGTTCATACGATGAACCGTCTGCACCGGCCGGGCCGCTTCCGCGAAGCCCCGGCCGTTCCATGCGCGGTGCCCGGCCAAACCGGGAGAAGTCTTGGCTTGGCTGAGCCCGCACGAACGAATAACTCTGTTTCGATGAGATACAGGGCGGAAGGAGATGAAAACGATGAAACAAGGGATCCATCCAGCGTACAAAAAAGTAATCGTCCGCTGCGCATGCGGAAACGAGTTCGAAAGCGGTTCGGTCAAAGACGAACTGCGCGTTGAGATTTGCTCGGAATGCCATCCGTTCTTCACGGGCAAACAAAAATTCGTTTCGGCAGCGGGCCGCGTCGATAAATTCAATAAAAAATACGGCCTTAAGTAACCAAGGACGGACGAAAGCAGGCAAGCGCACCGCTTGCCTGCTTTTTCGTGAAACTAGATGGACGGCCCCTGTCGTCAGGGTGCCCCGGCCGTTTTGGCCTGGCCTGGCAGGGGCGCTCATCGTTTCGATGACAGTGTGGAGCGAAAGGAGAGGGCCCGATGTACGTGATGACGCAGTCCGGCTGGCTCGAAGTCATTTGCGGCAGCATGTTTTCCGGCAAATCGGAAGAGCTGATCCGCCGCATCCGCCGCGCTCAGTTTGCCAAACAGGAAGTGAAGGTGTTCAAACCAACGATCGACAACCGTTACCGCGAAGATGCCGTCGTGTCGCATAACGGCAATTCGGTGATCGCCATTCCGGTCGCGACGCCGGCGGAAATGTTTCGTTACATTTCCGCCGCCACCGATGTCGTCGCCATCGATGAAGTGCAATTTTTTTCTGATGACATTATCGACGTCGTCCAAACGCTCGCCGACCGCGGCTATCGCGTCATCGCCGCCGGGTTGGATCAAGATTTCCGCGGCGAACCGTTTGGGCCGGTGCCAGCGCTGATGGCGATCGCCGAGTCGGTGACGAAGCTGCAAGCGGTATGCACGGTGTGCGGCTCCCCGGCCAGCCGGACGCAGCGGCTCATTAACGGGGCGCCTGCCTCTTATGATGATCCGGTCATTTTGGTCGGCGCCAGCGAAGCGTACGAACCGCGCTGCCGCCATCACCATGAAGTGCCGGGCAAACAGAACAAATGGTACGGCCGCCCGCTTTCCGAACGGGCAGGCGAATGAAGGCGTACATATTCTTGCCTGTTGCGGACATCCTAACAGCAGGGAGGCGAAATGATGAAACGCATCTGGCTGTTAGGGGTTGTTTTGCTTCTTTCTGCCTGCTCGCTCAACCCGGATCACCCGTCCTACCGTCAGCAAAGCGAAGACAAAAACGGCACGCGGCTGATGACGGATGGACGGCCGAAAATCGATGCCGACCGCGACTTGTACAACAACTTTGACGATCCGGAAAAAACGCGGCAAAATCCGAACTTCATCAGTTTGACCGAAGGAAGCGAAAATCAGCGCGCCGATACGCGCAAAGCAATGCAGCTGATCGAGCGGCACACCGACTATCGCCCCGTTTCCGTTTGGTTTCACGGCGGCAATATGTATGTCACCGTCGATGTGCCGGATGAGTTGTCTGCTGCAGAGCGGCGGCGCGAGGCGAGCCGCATCGACAAATTGTTGACAAAAGCGATTCCGACATACGAAATTGTTGTGCGCTTGAACTAAAAGCTCCCGCTTGCGAACAGCGGGAGTTTTTGTTTGGCCTTTTTTCATGGTATAATTTGAAATTAGACTGTGTGGAAAAACAGAGGTGAGTGATGTGTTTGACCGGTTGGAAGCTGTCGAACAACGGTATGAGAAGCTGAATGAACTTTTAATGGATCCGGAAGTCATCAATGATCCGAAAAAACTGCGCGATTATTCGAAAGAGCAGGCTGATTTGGCGGAAACGGTGCAAACGTACCGTGAATACAAATCGGTTCGCGACCAACTCGCGGAAGCGAAGGCGATGCTTGAGGAAAAGCTCGATCCGGAGCTGCGGGAGATGGTGAAAGAGGAAATTGACGAGCTGGAAGAACGGGAAGAGGCGCTTGTTGAAAAGCTGAAAGTGCTGCTTTTGCCGAAAGACCCGAACGATGAGAAAAACGTCATTATGGAAATCCGCGCGGCCGCCGGCGGTGAAGAGGCAGCGCTGTTTGCCGGCGACTTGTACCGGATGTATACGCGCTATGCGGAATCGCAAGGGTGGAAGACGGAAGTGATCGAAGCGAGCCCGACCGGCCTCGGCGGCTATAAAGAAATCATTTTTATGGTCAACGGAAGAGGCGCATATTCGAAGCTCAAGTTTGAAAACGGCGCGCATCGCGTCCAGCGCGTCCCGGAAACGGAGTCAGGCGGGCGCATCCATACGTCGACGGCGACGGTCGCCTGCCTGCCGGAGATGGAAGAAATCGAAGTCGAAATCAATGAAAAAGACATTCGCGTCGACACGTTCGCCTCAAGCGGACCGGGTGGGCAAAGCGTCAACACGACAATGTCGGCCGTGCGCCTCACCCATATTCCGACCGGCATTGTTGTCACGTGCCAAGACGAAAAATCGCAAATCAAAAACAAAGAAAAAGCGATGAAAGTATTGCGCGCCCGCATTTATGACAAGTACCAGCAAGAAGCGCGCGCCGAATATGACCAAACGCGCAAGCAGGCAGTCGGCACCGGCGACCGTTCCGAGCGCATCCGGACGTACAACTTCCCGCAAAACCGCGTCACGGACCACCGCATCGGATTGACGATCCAAAAGCTCGATCAAGTGCTCGATGGCCACCTCGACGAAATTATCGAGGCGCTCATTTTGGACGATCAGGCGAAAAAATTGGAGCAAGCGAACGATGCGTCGTAACGTCCACGAAGTCCTCGCCTGGGCTTCTTCTTTTTTGCGCGCCCATGGAAAAGAAGAACGGGCGGCGGAGTGGCTGCTGTGCCATCATTTGGCCGTCGATCGGGCCGGGCTGTTCGCTCGCTGGCGGGAGCCGGTTGAGGAAGCGTTGTACGAACGGTTTGCGGCCGATGTGCGTCGCCATGCAATGGAGCATGTGCCGATTCAATATTTGATTGGCTATGAATGGTTTTATGGCCGGCCGTTTCTCGTCAACCGCCACGTGTTGATCCCACGTCCGGAAACGGAAGAGCTTGTGCTCGGGGTGCTCGAGCGCCTTCCCCGCCTGTTTGCCGGCCGCCGACGGATCGATGTCGTTGATGTCGGCACCGGCAGCGGGGCGATCGCCATCACGCTGGCGCTTGAAAACGAGCGGCTGTCCGTGACCGCCACCGACATTTCCAAAGAAGCGCTCGCTGTCGCCAAGGAAAACGCCGAACGGCTTGGCGCGCGCGTCGCATTTCGATGCGGCGATTTGCTGCAGCCGTTTATACAAGGCGGACAGACGGTTGATGTTGTCGTGTCCAACCCGCCGTACATCCCGGAGATGGATGCGGCGGTCCTTTCGCCTGTCGTAAAAGAGCATGAGCCGCATACGGCGCTGTTTGGCGGCCGTGATGGGCTTGACTTTTACCGCCGCTTTGCCCGCGAGCTCCCGCTTGTGCTCGGTGTCCCTTCGCTCGCGGCATTTGAAATCGGTGCCGGGCAGGGAAAAGCGGTGGCGGCGCTCTTGGCTGCAGCGTTTCCAGATGCTGAGATTGAGGTCGCCGTTGATTTGAACGGCAAAGAGCGGATGGTATATATGACAAGAAAAAAATTAGATTGATAGGTTTAAAATGAAGCGGCGCCGTCCACAATGGAAGATGAAAGGACGGTGCCGATCATGGTGATCAAGGGACATTCGCTCGCGATTTGTTTATATATCACTCTATTAATCACAGGTGTGCTCGTTCACTTGTACGGCCAGCAGACGAACGCCGGGGCAAACACCGTTGTCGCCATTCCCGATGAGGCGATTCGCCTGCGCATCTTGGCGAACAGTGACGCCGACAAAGACCAACAGCTAAAGCGAAAAGTGCGCGATGCGGTCAATGCGCAAATCAACGGCTGGGTGGCGGAGCTTACGTCGGTGGACGAAGCGAAGCGCGTCATCCGCTCGCACTTGCCGGAGATCGAGCAAACAGTTGCCCGCGTGCTTCGCCAAGAGCAAAGCAGCCAGTCGTACCATGTGCAGTTTGGCTCAGTTCAGTTTCCGACGAAAGTGTACGGCAATTATGTGTATCCAGCCGGCACGTATGATGCCCTTCTCATTACGCTCGGGGAAGGAAAAGGGGCAAACTGGTGGTGCGTCTTGTTTCCACCGCTTTGTTTTCTCGATTTTTCCAACGGCGATGCGGTCATGATGGCGGCGAACCGATCGCCTGCCGGAACGAATGAACCGGTGTCGGCTGAGAGCGTCCGGTCAATGGAAGCCGGGTCGACGCAAAACAGCGAGGCCGCCGAAGCGGAAGCTGAGGCGATGCGAAGCGGCGAGCAGGCCATCGAGCAGGACGAACCGAAAGAGGAGAGGGATGCGATGGCGGAAACCGAAGATCGCGCCGTTCCGTCCATCCATGCGGATGGCGAGAAGGACAAAGGGGATACGGATGGTCAAGAATCGTCCTTCGTCGTCATGGCCGAGCCGGAACAGCCGGTGGAAGTCAAATTTTTCTTCAAAGAATGGCTCAGCCATCTCATTCCATAAGCATCTATCCACAAAGTTATCCACAAAAATAACAAGTTTATTCACAATTTGTGAATAACTGTGGAAAGAAATCGGGCGGCGATCTGACGCTTGTAAAAAAATCCGCCATTTTCAAGATGAATCACGGCGATGGAGAAGGTGAAACGAGTGAAAACACGTGTTTGGATTGTGGATAATATTGTTGATAAACAGCAAGTTTATCCACAAATACGAGAGGCGGCCGAATGGCTGCGGGCGGGGGAAGTCATCGCATTCCCGACGGAAACGGTGTACGGTTTAGGAGCGGATGCCGCCAATACGGCGGCAGTGGAGAAAATTTTTGAAGCCAAAGGGCGGCCAAGCGACAACCCGCTCATCGTCCACGTCGCCAGCCGTGCGCAAGCGGAGGCGGTCGCCACGCCGCTTCCGCCAGTGGCTGAGACGTTAATGGAGCGGTTTTGGCCGGGGCCGCTCACCCTCGTTTTGCCGAAACGAGCGGGGGCCGTGTCCGAGCGAGTGACGGCCGGGCTGCCGACGGTGGCGGTGCGCATGCCGGACCATCCGCTCGCCCTCGCCTTGATTGAAGCGAGCGGTCTGGCGCTTGCCGCTCCAAGCGCGAACCGCTCCGGCAGGCCGAGCCCGACGACAGCCGCGCACGTGCTCGCGGACTTAAACGGGCGAATCGCTGGGGTGATTGACGGCGGTCCGACGGGCATTGGCGTGGAATCGACCGTGCTCGACTGCAGCGGGGACGTGCCGGTGATTTTGCGTCCGGGCGGGGTGACAAAAGAAATGTTAAGCGAAGTGATTGGTCATGTCGCCGAGGCGGCCGGCGGCGGGGACGAACAGGCAGCGCCGAAAGCGCCCGGCATGAAATATACGCATTATGCCCCGAAAGCGCCGCTTTGGATTGTCGCCGGCCCACCGGCGTTTTTGCAGCAGCTCGTGGACGAAAGCCGGGCGGAAGGGAAAACGGTCGGCGTGTTGACGACCGAGGAAAACAAGGACCGGTATGCGGCCGATGTCGTGCTGCCGTGCGGAACGCGCCGCGAGCTGACGACCGTCGCCCATCGCCTGTACGACACGCTGCGTCGGTTTGATGAAACGAATGTCGATCTCATTTACAGCGAGGCATTTCCGGAAGAAGGCCTCGGCGCGGCGATTATGAACCGGCTGCGCAAAGCGGCCGGGGGGCGCGTGATCAGCGGCTAGATGATGGATGACGCGGCCGGCAGGCGAGAAAAAGCGGCGCCGCCGGGCTGAACCGGCAACAAAACGGAGACGGTTTGGGGGCGGTCTATCTTTCATCCGCGCGGCTCGCAACAAAATGGAGACGGTTTTCAAGGGCGGTGGCAACGGCCTTTGGAAATCGTCGTTTTTTTGTCCATCGCTGCTTTGCCGGGCTGCGGCCGTTCCGTGGGCGTGCAGGGCGGGACAACGCCGCCATTCGCCTTTGGGTTGGCAGGAAGCGGCTGGGCCACGCGCCGCTTCTAAAGAGCTCCGGACGCGCATATGCTAGCAGTAAGGCCAGTCCGGGAGGGAAGAGAAATGGGCGCGTTAATCGGCGAGATCATCGCCCTGTCGCTGATGGCGCTGGCGTTAGGGATGGATGCTTTTTCGGTCGCCCTAGGGATGGGTCTGCTGCGCCTTCGGCTCCGGCAAATTTTTTATATCGGGGTGACGATCGGGTTATTTCATATTGTAATGCCGCTAATCGGCATGTTGGTCGGCCGTTTGTTGTCGCGCGAGTTTGGAAGCATCGCGACATATGCGGGCGGGGTGCTGTTGCTATGGCTGGGCGCGCAGATGATTATGGCTTCGTTCCAGCGGGAGGACGGGTCGCAACTATTTCCGCACGGCGCCGGGCTGCTTTTTTTTGCGTTCAGCGTCAGCCTCGACAGCTTTTCCGTCGGGCTGAGCCTCGGCATTTTCGGAGCGCGGACGATGGTGACGATTTTGCTGTTTGGCCTGTTCAGCACGGTGCTGACATGGCTTGGGCTCTTTGTCGGCCGTCATTTTCAGCAATGGCTCGGCTCGTACAGCGAAGCGCTCGGCGGCAGCATTTTGCTCGCGTTCGGGCTGAAGCTGCTTTTTTCTTAACAAACGGGACGGACCGGTTTTTTCTTCCCAGTCGGGGAAAAAGCGGGCTGCCTGCTTTTTTTTGCTCTTTTCCCTATGGTATATTGATGGTAAGTCATTGATGTGAAGAGGTGGTTGTATGCCATATCGCATTTTGTTCGTTTGCACGGGCAATACATGCCGGAGCCCGATGGCCGCTGCGCTGCTGGAGAATAAGCAGCTGCCAGGCGTCGAGGTGAAATCGGCTGGCGTGTTTGCGGCGGAAGGGAGCGAGGCGTCGGTTCACGCCAAGACGGTGTTGAAGGAAAAAGGAATCGAAGCGGCCCACCGCTCCTCGCAGCTGAAAAAAGAGCATATCGACTGGGCGACGCACGTGCTGGCGATGACATCCGGCCATAAAGACATGATCGTCGAGCGTTTCCCAGAAGCGAAGGACAAAACGTTTACGTTGAAGCAGTTCGTCTCGGGAACAGACGGCGACATCGCCGATCCGTTCGGCGGGCCGATTGAAGTGTACCGGGCGGCGCGCGATGAGCTGGAGACGCTCATTGACCGCTTGGCGGAAAAGTTGCAAACAGAACAATGAGGTAAAGAAGTGAGGGGGAACACAAATGGGGGGGACAAGTCGTAAGTTCAGTTTGCGCCTGAAGCTCATCGTTTTTACGACAGCGTTGGCGCTGATCACGTATTCAACGAGCGCCTTTTTCTTGTACGTTTTGTATGATCAGTGGTTCGCCTCATGGAACAAAAGCGTGTTCACGATGATCGTGCTGCTCCTTGGCATCTTTTGGTCCGGAGTGCTTGCCTATTTGGCCGCTGGCTGGATTACAAGGCCGCTGCAACGGCTCGAGGAAGCGGCGGCAAAGGCGACAGAAGGGCATATCGATGAGGATGTTCCGCTGCCCTCTTCCCATGATGAAATCCGCTCGCTGGCTGTCGCGTTCAACCGGATGCTCGGCCATTTGCGCGCCGTCGTCGCCAATGTGGAAGAGAGCGCAGCGCGCACGACGGAAAAGACAGCGGAAATGAGGCAGGCGTCCGAAACAGCGTCAAGCCGTGCACGCGATATTGCAGCGACGATTGACGACATTTCCAAAGGGGCGGCGTCTTCGGCCGAGGCGATCCAAGAAGCGGCTGCGGCGGCCGAGGATGTGCTTGCTATCGCCGTGCAAGTCAAAGAAACAGCCGAGCGAGCGGAACAGTCGGTATATGGGATGGCCGAAACGTTGAAGGCAAGCCGCGATATCACCGATTCGCTCATTAGCGGCATCGATCAGCTGGCTGACGATCAAGAACGGTCGCGGGCGGCTGTCAAGCAGCTCGAAGCACACGCCAATCAAATCGGCAACATTACGTTGCTTGTCGCGGACATCGCCGAACAGACGAACTTGCTTGCGCTCAATGCTTCCATTGAGGCAGCCCGCGCCGGCGAGCACGGCCGGGGGTTTGCCGTTGTCGCCGAGGAAGTGCGCAAGCTGGCGGATGAGAGCGCCAAGGCGGTCAAGAAAATCGCGGAACTGGTCGGCAACATTCAAAATGAAGTCGCCCGTGTGGTGGCGCAAATGGACAAGCAGGTGGCTGCTGCCAACGCTGAGGCGGCGAAAGGGGAGCGCACGAATGAGGCCATTGCGGCCATGGCGGCCTCAGCTGATGAAGTGATCCGCGCCGTCCATGACATCGCTGAGCTGGCGAAGCGTCAAATGGGGCATATGGAGCGGGCCGCGGCGCAAACGCAAGAAGTGGCGGCGATTGCTGAGCAGACGTCCGCCGGCGCGCTCGAAGTGGCGGCGGCGACCGAGGAGCAGGCTGCATCGATCAACGATGTGCATAAACTGGCTGGCGAGTTGGTGGAACAGGCCGAACAATTGCAGGCGGCTGTCGCCCGGTTTCGCACCCGTTGATGCACAGGCAAATATGATTTATCGAAAGGAGGAAGGGCGATTCCTCCCTGGCTTTCGCTATCACGGCGAAGCCTAGGGTTCCTCGCCCGAACGTGATGAAAGTTGCGATTGCTTCTGACCATGGTGGAGTTCGCATTCGTGAGGAAATTAAAGCACTGTTGGATGAAATGGGAATCGAGTACACCGATTTCGGCTGCGATTGCGAAACATCGGTCGATTATCCGGATTACGCGCTCCCTGTCGCGGAAAAAGTGGCGCGCGGCGAATTTGACCGCGGCATTTTGATTTGCGGCACCGGCATCGGCATGACGATCGCCGCCAATAAGGTAAAAGGAGTGCGCTGCGCCCTTTGCCATGACGTCTACAGCGCCAAACTGACGCGCATGCATAACGACAGCAACATCCTCGCGATGGGCGAGCGCGTCATCGGGCCGGGATTGGCACGCGAAATTGCCAAAGCGTGGCTCGAAACGGAATTTGAAGGCGGCCGCCACGCGCGGCGGATCGGCAAAATCGCCGAGTATGAAAACGGACGCTAAGAAACGGTCGAGGCTTGGCTGTTTGGGCGGAATGAGCGGGCGTTTGCAGCGCGCCCGAAGAGAAGGAGGGGGAACATGGACGCACGATTGACCGAATGGCAGCAGCAATGGCAAACGATTTTGCGCGAATTTCGCCGGCAGGCGCCGCTTGGCCGCGGCCAGATCGCGGTGGTCGGCTGCAGCACGAGCGAAGTGCTCGGTGAACGAATCGGCACCGCCGGGTCGACGGATGTGGCAGCCATGTTGTTTGCTGAACTTGATGCATGGCGGCGCGAAACGGGGATCGAGCTCGCCTTTCAATGTTGCGAACATTTGAATCGGGCGCTCGTCGTCGAACGGGAAACGGCGCGTGTCCATGGCCTCGAGATCGTGTCCGTCATCCCAGTGCCGCAAGCGGGCGGAGCGATGGCCGCGTATGCCTACCGGCAGCTGGAAGATCCCGTTGTTGTCGAAGCGGTCCGCGCCGATGCCGGCATCGATATCGGGCATACGTTGATCGGCATGCATCTAAAACCGGTCGCCGTCCCAGTGCGTGTTTCGGTGAAACATGTCGGCCATGCGTACGTCACGCTGGCGAAGACGCGGCCAAAGCTGATCGGTGGCGCCCGCGCCGTCTATACGTTAGAAAACCCGAACAATTTCTGTTCTTTCTAACAATTTCATTCATTTTTCCTTTGAACTTGCCTAGCTGAAGCTGATAAAATAAAAACGAATATTCACTGATTTCGCATAAGGGGGAGCTATTGATGAACTACTTGCCACAACAAGATCCGCAAGTGTTTGCGGCCATTGAGCAAGAGCGGAAACGGCAGCATGCCAAGATTGAGCTCATCGCCTCGGAAAACTTTGTCAGCCGCGCGGTGATGGAAGCGCAAGGATCGGTGCTGACGAACAAATACGCGGAAGGCTATCCGGGCCGCCGCTATTATGGCGGCTGCGAGTACGTCGACATCGTCGAAGAGTTGGCGCGCGAGCGGGCGAAGCAATTGTTCGGGGCGGAGCATGCGAACGTCCAGCCGCATTCGGGGGCGCAGGCGAACATGGCCGTCTATTTCACCGTCCTGAAACCCGGCGACACGGTGCTTGGCATGAATTTGTCGCACGGCGGCCATTTGACGCACGGCAGTCCAGTCAACTTCAGCGGTGTGCAATACAACTTTGTCGCATACGGCGTCGACCCGGAAACCCATGTCATCGATTATGACGACGTGCGCGAGAAAGCGCGCCTTCATCGGCCGAAGCTGATCGTCGCCGGCGCGAGCGCCTATCCGCGCATTATCGATTTCGCCAAATTCCGGGAAATCGCCGATGAAGTCGGCGCCTATTTAATGGTCGACATGGCCCATATTGCCGGTCTTGTTGCGGCAGGTCTCCATCCGAACCCGGTGCCGTACGCCCATTTCGTCACGACGACGACGCATAAAACGTTGCGCGGCCCGCGCGGCGGGATGATTTTATGCCAAGAACAGTTTGCGAAACAAATCGATAAATCGATCTTCCCTGGCATTCAAGGCGGGCCGCTGATGCATGTCATTGCCGCCAAGGCGGTGGCGTTCGGCGAAGCGTTGCAGGACGACTTTAAAGCGTACGCGAAGCGCGTTGTCGATAACGCCAAACGGCTTGCCTCCGCCCTGCAAAACGAAGGGTTCACCCTCGTATCCGGCGGCACGGACAACCATTTATTGCTTGTCGATTTGCGCCCGCAGCAGCTGACCGGAAAAACGGCGGAAAAAGTGTTGGATGAAGTTGGCATTACAGTGAATAAAAACACCATTCCGTACGATCCGGAAAGCCCGTTTGTCACGAGCGGCATCCGCATCGGCACGGCTGCGGTGACGACGCGCGGCTTCGGCCTCGAAGAAATGGACGAAATCGCCGCCATTATTGGTCTTGTGCTGAAAAACACGGACAATGAACAGGCGCTTGAAGAAGCGCGCCGACGCGTCGCGGCTTTAACGGAAAAATTCCCGCTCTACCAAGACTAAAAATGGGGCAAATGAAAGCATACCGCCGCATCAGCCTGGCGGTATGCCTTTTTCATTCGTTCGCCAGTTGAACAGGCGCTCGTTTTCCAGTAGAATGTATAGAAGTGTACCGCATACATACGGAAGAGGAGATGACTTATGGGAAAAGTGTATGTGTTTGACCATCCGCTCATCCAGCATAAATTGACGTATATTCGCGACAAGCACACCGGCACGAAAGAGTTTCGCGAGCTGGTTGATGAAGTGGCGACGTTGATGGCGTTTGAAATTACGCGCGATCTGCCGCTTGAGGAAGTCGAGATCGAAACCCCCGTCAGCAAAGCGAAAGCGAAAGTGATTGCCGGCAAAAAGCTCGGCGTCATCCCGATTTTGCGCGCCGGCATCGGCATGGTCGACGGCATCTTGAAGCTCATCCCGGCAGCGAAAGTCGGCCATATCGGCTTGTATCGCGATCCGGAAACGTTAAAGCCGGTCGAATACTACGTCAAACTGCCGAGCGATGTTGAGGAGCGCGACTTCATCATCGTCGACCCGATGCTCGCGACCGGCGGCTCGGCGGTGGCGGCGATCGAAGCGCTGAAAAAGCGAGGGGCAAAAAGCATTAAGTTCATGTGCCTCATCGCCGCGCCGGAAGGGGTTAAAGCGGTGGAAACCGCGCACCCGGATGTGGACATTTACATCGCTGCCCTTGATGAGCGGCTGAACGACCACGGCTATATCGTCCCCGGCCTCGGCGACGCCGGCGACCGGTTGTTTGGCACGAAATAACCCGAAGCAGGCCGTTGCCTGTACGGTCGAAAGAGGGGGCCGCGTCCAAACGGAGCCCCTCTTTCGACATCGAAACAGGGACGCGTCCAGAGTGAGTCGGTTGCTGTAGGCAGGGAAGTGTCCAAAAACAAAAATATATCATTATACACCATTTTTGTGAAAAGAAAATGAGAAATTGTCACAAATTATTAATATTTGCTCTGTGTGAATGATGTTTTATGTGGGAACACATTGACATTGACCAAGCGGTATTGTATGCTTACAAGGGGTAGATTGAGAAGGCTTTCACTGTCGGAAATGATCTCTGGTCTAAACGGGCGAGGTATGGTAACCATTATGAAAAAAAATAACCGTCATCCTTTTCGGGCCATCGGCTTGATGTCAGCGATCACATCACAGCTAGTCGGCTGTACATTAGTTGGTTTATTTGGCGGCAGATGGGTTGACCGACAATTGGACAGTGAACCGCTTTTCCTTGTTATTGGTTTGTTGCTCGGCTTAGCAGCGGGAGTGTTCGCCACGCTGAAAACAATTCGGCGTTTTTTTGGGGAATAAGAAGCAATGATTGATAGGATCATAAAACGAATACAAAAGCAATCGTCGGTGCTAATGGTGGGTTATGCGGTAGGATGGATATTGACCAGTTATGAAGCGTGGTTTTTTAGTTTGCTCATTGGAACAGCAACAGGGCTGTACAGCATTCGCTTGCTGGCCCGGCGTGTCATAAAAGCAGGAGAAGCGATGGCCGAGGGACGGCGCCCTCCTTCGCTTGGGACCATGATTCGATTTGCGCTGGCTGCCGCCGTTGCGCTGTTTGTGTCCCGGTATCCCCAACATTTGTCCGTTATGCCGGTCGTCATCGGCTTGGCCACCCCATATATCCTATTGGTAGCAAATCATTTTTTACATAATGACTAATCAGCTGTGTAGAAAGCGAGGTGAGTATTGGTGGATCATAAGGCGCCGCTTTACGAACTGTTTGGCCTTACATTTAACTTGGCCAACGTATTAATGGTGACCATCACCTGTGTCATCGTGCTGGTTATCGCCATTGCGGCGACGCGCAACCTTTCCATGAAACCAACAGGCTTGCAAAACTTTTTGGAGTGGGTTGTCGATTTTGTGAAAGGAATTATCAAAAGCAACATGGACTGGGAGACAGGGGGACGCTTCCATTTACTTGGCTTAACGTTGATCATGTATGTATTTGTCGCTAATATGTTAGGTCTTCCATTTTCTGTCGTTGTCCATGATGAACTATGGTGGAAATCACCGACGGCTGACCCGGCCATTACATTGGCGCTGGCCATGATGGTTGTAGCCCTTTCCCACTATTATGGCATTAAGTTGCGCGGCGTTTCCGAGTATTTAAAAGGTTTTACGAGCCCAATGTGGTTTATGTTTCCTCTTAAAATCATTGAAGAGTTTGCCAACACATTGACGCTCGGTCTTCGTCTTTATGGAAACATTTTTGCCGGCGAAATTTTGCTTGCATTGCTTGTCGGCGGCTTGGCTACAGGTGTTGGCGGAACGATCGCCGCGATCATTCCGACGATGGTATGGCAGGCGTTCAGTATTTTCGTCGGGGCTATTCAAGCGTTTATTTTTACAATGTTGACAATGGTTTATATGGCGCATAAAGTCAGCCATGACCATTAATGATAATATTTTTTTTAAATATCAACTTTTGATCAATAAGGAGGATTTCACAGATGGGTGTATTAGCTGCAGCAATCGCTATTGGTCTTGCCGCGCTCGGCGCGGGTATCGGCAACGGTTTAATCGTTTCTCGTACAGTTGAAGGAATTGCACGCCAGCCGGAAGCTCGCGGCATGTTGCAAACGACAATGTTTATCGGGGTTGCGCTTGTTGAGGCGATTCCGATCATCGCGGTGGTTATCGCGTTTATGGTGCAAGGACAATAACGGATGAGGAGCGCTTGTTAACGGAATGTTAACAAGCGCCTTCCACAACATGGAAGATTAAAAAATAAATGGCGAAGATTAGTTGGAAACCTTCGCCATTGCTTTATGTATATGTATCAGTTTTTGTATATTCACCTAATGCATAGCTGCGCGAAAGGAATGTCCGGTCAGGAGATAAGGCCGAAAGGAGTGAACGAAACATGTTGGCACCAGGACAAACATGGGCGCTCGGCGCAACTGCTGGGGCGGTCAATAGCGGGGACATCATTTTTCAGCTTGTCGCTTTCATTTTGCTGATGATTTTGCTCCGCAAGTTTGCATGGGGACCGCTTATGGGCGTCATGAAACAGCGCGAGGAGCATATCGCGAACGAAATCGACCAAGCGGAAAAACGCCGCCAAGAAGCGGAAAAACTGCTGGCAGAGCAGCGTGAACTGATGAAGCAATCGCGTCAAGAAGCGCAAGCGCTCATCGAAAATGCGCGCAAGCTTGCCGAAGAGCAGAAAGAACAAATCGTCGCCTCGGCCCGTGCGGAAGCGGAACGGGTAAAAGAAACGGCGAAACAAGAAATCGAGCGCGAAAAAGAACAGGCAATGGCCGCGCTCCGCGAACAAGTGGCGTCGTTGTCTGTCTTCATCGCCTCGAAAGTGATTGAAAAAGAGTTGACCGAGCAAGATCAACGCAAGCTGATCGAAGCGTACATTAAAGATGTGCAAGAGGTAGGAGGAGCGCGATGAACCAAGAAGTGATCGCCAAACGGTATGCATCCGCTTTGTTCCAAATCGCGCTCGAACAACAGCAGCTTGACCGGATCGAGGAAGACGTCCGCGCCGTACGCCAAGCGTTGGCGGAAAACGGCGAGTTTTTATCGCTTCTTTCCAACCCGAATCTTTCTTTAGAAAAGAAAAAAGCGCTTGTTCGTGAAGTGTTCGCCGGCGTTTCTGCTCCGGTGCAAAACACGCTTTTGCTTCTTCTTGAGCGCCATCGCTTCGGCCTTGTGCCTGAACTGGCCGACCAGTTTATCGCCCTTGCCAACGATGCGCGCGGCATCGCTGAAGCGATCGCCTATTCGGCGCGCCCGTTGACGGACGAAGAACTGCAGGCGCTTTCTGACGTGTTTGCCAAAAAGGTTGGCAAAGCAACGCTCCACATTGAAAATATCGTCGACCCGGAACTGATTGGCGGCGTGAAGCTGCGCATCGGCAACCGCATTTATGACGGCAGCGTCAGCGGGCAGCTTGAACGGATTCAGCGGCAGCTCATTGGTTAACATTTGGAGACAGGGGTGAAAGGCATGAGCATTAGAGCGGAAGAAATCAGCGCGCTCATTAAGCAGCAGATTGAAAACTACGAATCGCAAATCCAAGTGAGCGATGTCGGCACCGTCATCCAAATCGGCGACGGGATCGCGCGCGCTCATGGGCTTGATAACGTCATGTCCGGCGAGCTTGTTGAATTTGCCAACGGCGTGATGGGCATGGCGCTCAACTTGGAAGAAAACAACGTCGGGATTGTTATTTTAGGGCCGTATACCGGCATCAAAGAAGGAGACGAAGTGCGCCGTACGGGCCGGATCATGGAAGTGCCGGTCGGGGAGGCGCTCATCGGCCGCGTTGTCAACCCGCTCGGCCAGCCTGTCGATGGCTTAGGCCCGGTGGAAACGACCGAAACGCGCCCGATCGAGAGCCCGGCGCCGGGCGTTATGGACCGGAGATCGGTGCATGAGCCGCTGCAAACCGGGATTAAAGCGATCGACGCGCTCGTGCCGATCGGCCGCGGCCAGCGCGAGCTCATCATCGGCGACCGGCAAACGGGGAAAACGTCCGTCGCCATTGACACGATCATCAACCAAAAAGACCAAAACATGATTTGTATTTATGTCGCCATCGGGCAAAAAGAATCGACGGTCCGCACCGTTGTCGAAACGCTCCGCAAACACGGCGCGCTCGACTATACGATCGTCGTCACCGCTTCGGCGTCGCAGCCGGCTCCGCTTTTGTTCTTGGCGCCGTATGCCGGTGTGGCGATGGGCGAGTATTTCATGTATAAAGGCCAACACGTGTTAGTGGTCTATGACGATTTATCGAAACAAGCCGCGGCATACCGTGAATTGTCGCTCTTGCTTCGCCGTCCGCCGGGCCGTGAAGCGTATCCGGGGGATATTTTCTACTTGCACTCCCGCCTGCTTGAGCGCGCAGCGAAATTGAGCGATGCCAAAGGCGGCGGTTCCTTGACCGCGCTTCCGTTCGTCGAAACGCAAGCGGGCGATATTTCCGCGTACATTCCGACGAACGTCATCTCGATTACGGACGGGCAAATTTTCTTGCAATCGGACTTGTTCTTCTCCGGCGTCCGCCCAGCGATCAACGCAGGGTTGTCCGTTTCGCGCGTCGGTGGGGCAGCGCAAATCAAAGCGATGAAAAAAGTAGCCGGGACGCTCCGTTTGGACTTGGCCGCTTACCGTGAGCTCGAAGCGTTCGCCCAATTCGGCTCCGACCTCGATAAAGCGACGCAGGCGAAGCTCGCCCGCGGGGCGCGCACGGTCGAAGTGCTGAAGCAAGATTTGCATCAGCCGATTCCGGTCGAAAAACAAGTGTTGATCATCTATGCATTGACGCGCGGCTTTTTGGACGACATTCCGGTTGAAGATGTGCGCCGTTTCGAGAAAGAGTTTTACTTGTGGCTCGACCAAAACGGCCAACACTTGCTTGAGCACATCCGCACGACGAAAGATCTTCCGAACGAAGACGATCTCAATCAAGCGATCGAAGCGTTCAAGAAAACGTTTGTCGTTTCACAATAAGGCCGGCGGGGGCATATCGCCCCCTCATGCCTGTTAGAACCCGTGCAGCAAAAAGGTGGTGAAACCTTTGGCATCGTTACGCGATATTAAAACGCGCATCAATGCGACGAAGAAGACAAGCCAAATTACAAAAGCGATGGAAATGGTCTCGACGTCGAAGCTGAACCGAGCGGAGCAAAACGCGAAATCGTTCGTTCCATATATGGAGAAGATTCAAGAAGTCGTGGCCAACGTCGCGCTTGGCGCCGGGGGGGCTTCGCATCCGATGCTCGTTTCGCGCCCGGTGAAAAAGACCGGGTATCTCGTGATCACGTCGGATCGCGGTCTGGCTGGCGCGTACAACAGCAACGTGCTGCGCCTCGTGTACCAAACGATCCAAAAACGCCATGCTTCTCCGGACGAATATGCGATCATCGTCATCGGCCGCGTCGGGTTGAGCTTTTTCCGCAAGCGGAACATGCCGGTCATTCTCGACATCACGCGCTTGCCGGACCAGCCGTCGTTTGCTGATATTAAAGAAATCGCCCGCAAAACGGTTGGGTTATTCGCCGACGGTACGTTTGACGAGCTGTATATGTATTACAACCATTACGTGAGCGCGATCCAGCAAGAGGTGACGGAACGGAAGCTTCTGCCGCTCACTGACTTGGCGGAGAATAAGCAGCGCACGGTGTACGAATTTGAACCGTCGCAAGAAGAAATTTTGGACGTTTTGTTGCCGCAGTATGCGGAAAGCCTCATTTACGGCGCATTGCTCGATGCAAAAGCAAGCGAACACGCCGCCCGCATGACGGCGATGAAGAACGCAACGGACAATGCGAACGAGCTCATTCGCACATTGACGCTTTCCTACAACCGCGCTCGCCAAGCGGCGATTACGCAAGAAATTACGGAAATTGTCGCCGGAGCAAACGCCTTGCAATAGCGGACTAGCAAGTTAGGAGGGAAAACGATGACAAGAGGACGCGTTATCCAAGTCATGGGTCCGGTTGTAGACGTCAAGTTTGAGAACGGCCACTTGCCGGCGATCTACAACGCCCTGAAAATTCAACATCAAGCGCGCAACGAAAACGAAGTCGACATCGACTTGACATTGGAAGTCGCCTTGCACCTTGGCGATGATACAGTACGGACGATCGCGATGGCGTCCACAGACGGCCTCATCCGCGGCATGGAAGTCATCGATACCGGTGCACCGATTTCGGTGCCGGTCGGCGAAGTGACGCTTGGCCGCGTGTTCAACGTCTTGGGAGAGCCGATCGACCTCGAAGGCGACATTCCGGCTGACGCCCGCCGCGACCCGATTCACCGTCCGGCGCCAAAATTCGAGGAATTGGCGACCGAAGTCGAAATTTTGGAAACGGGGATTAAAGTCGTTGACTTGCTTGCCCCGTATATTAAAGGCGGAAAAATCGGTTTGTTCGGCGGCGCTGGCGTAGGAAAAACGGTCTTGATCCAAGAGCTCATCCACAACATCGCCCAAGAGCACGGCGGGATTTCCGTCTTTGCTGGCGTCGGCGAACGGACGCGCGAAGGGAACGACTTGTACCATGAAATGAAAGATTCCGGCGTCATCAGCAAAACGGCCATGGTGTTCGGACAAATGAATGAGCCGCCGGGGGCGCGGATGCGCGTCGCCTTGACCGGCTTGACGATGGCCGAATACTTCCGTGATGAACAAGGCCAAGACGTGTTGCTCTTTATCGATAACATCTTCCGTTTCACGCAGGCCGGTTCGGAAGTGTCGGCGTTGTTAGGCCGCATGCCGTCGGCTGTTGGTTACCAACCGACATTGGCGACGGAGATGGGTCAATTGCAAGAGCGGATCACGTCGACGGCGAAAGGATCGATCACCTCGATTCAAGCGATTTACGTCCCGGCCGACGACTATACGGACCCGGCTCCGGCCACGACGTTCTCGCACTTGGATGCGACGACGAACTTGGAGCGGAAGCTCGCGGAGATGGGGATTTATCCGGCCGTTGACCCGCTCGCTTCGACATCGCGTGCGTTGGCGCCGGAAATCGTCGGCGAGGAGCACTACCAAGTCGCCCGCAAAGTGCAGCAAACGCTGCAACGTTATAAAGAATTGCAAGACATCATCGCCATCTTGGGGATGGATGAACTGTCTGATGAAGACAAACTCGTCGTCCACCGCGCCCGCCGCATCCAGTTCTTCTTGTCGCAAAACTTCCACGTGGCGGAGCAGTTCACGGGCCAACCGGGCTCCTACGTGCCGGTGAAAGAAACAGTGCGCGGCTTTAAAGAAATTTTGGAAGGCAAATACGACCATCTTCCGGAAGATGCGTTCCGCTTAGTCGGCCGCATTGAAGAAGTCGTTGAAAAAGCGAAAGCGATGGGTGTCGAAGTGTGACCCGGGATAGGGGGATTGGACAATGAAAACGATCCACGTGAGCGTCGTTACTCCTGATGGCCCGGTGTACGAAGACGATGTTGAGATGGTCAGCGTCAAAGCGAAAAGCGGCGAGCTCGGCATTTTGCCGGGGCACATTCCGCTTGTCGCCCCGCTCGAGATCAGCGCGGCCCGGCTGAAAAAAGGCGGCAAAACGCAATACATTGCCGTCAGCGGCGGCTTTTTGGAAGTCCGCCCGGACAACGTGACGATTTTGGCTCAAGCTGCTGAACGGGCGGAGGACATTGACGTCCTCCGCGCCAAAGCGGCGAAAGAGCGGGCGGAGCGCCGCCTGCAAAGCCAGCAGGATGACATCGACTTCAAGCGGGCCGAACTGGCGTTAAAACGCGCCTTGAACCGCTTGAATGTAGCGGAAATGAAGTAAGCAGAGGAGCGGATGTTCCTCTGCTTTTTTTATTGCCAGATCACTTGAAGCCGCGGCTTTCTTCTCTGCGTTGCGGTCTTTCTGCAAGCCGAAACATGCGTCATTCCTCGTCCTTTCCTCCTTTCCCCTTTGAGGCGGCAACGATCAAGGGGCATCATTGCAGCCATGGCATTGGCATCATACTCCGCAGAGCTTTGCCATCATGTTGATAGAGATAACCCGAAGTTTTGCTGACACGGCTGGATATAAATGTTATAATGAAATCGAAGGAATTATTGAAAAATTTCATCATTAACACCATACGTATGTAGTAAACCGGAAGGGGGGCGAGCGTGTTGAGCAACGTCTATGCGAACAGTTATTTGATTATTTTCGTCTTCCTTTGCCTCGGGGTGCTGCTGCCGATCGGGGCGCTTGCGGTTGGACGCTTGTTGCGGCCGCATGTGCCGGACGAGGCGAAGGCAACGACCTATGAAAGCGGTAACATACCCTTTCACGACTCGCGCATCCAGTTTCAAGTCCGCTATTATTTATTTGCCTTGCTATTTGTGATTTTTGACGTCGAGACGGTGTTTTTATATCCTTGGGCGGTTGTTTACGACCAGCTCGGCCTGTTTGCCTTGATTGAAATGGTGATCTTCATCTTCTTGCTTGCCATTGGTTTGATCTACGCTTGGAAAAAGAAGGTGTTACGATGGATGTAAAATGGGATGGCTTCTCGCAAGCGGAAATGGAAGAAGTGAAGCGCAACGTTTTTTTGACGACGCTCGAGCAGTTAAAAGGGTGGGCGCGCAGCAATTCGCTCTGGCCGCTGACGTTCGGCCTTGCCTGTTGCGCGATTGAGATGATGGCGGTCGGCGGCGCCCATTACGATCTCGACCGGTTTGGCTCGTTTTTCCGCGCCTCGCCGCGGCAATCAGACGTCATGATCGTCTCGGGAACGGTGACGAAAAAAATGGCGCCGCTGTTGCGCCGGTTGTACGAGCAAATGCCGGAGCCGAAATGGGTGATCGCCATGGGTTCGTGTGCAACAGCCGGCGGGCCGTATGTGAAATCATACAGCGTCGTCAAAGGGGTTGACCAAATCGTCCCAGTTGACGTGTACATACCTGGCTGTCCGCCAAACCCTGCGGCGCTCATTTACGGCATTCATAAATTAAAAGAAAAAATTCGCCTTGAAGCCAAAACAGGGAAGAAGGTGTTGTAACCGATGGATGAGGAAAAAGATTTGGCCCAGCGAAAAAGAGAAGCGGCGGAACGGGCGAAGCAGTTGGCGCGCGAAAAGCTCGCCGCCAGGCAAGCAACTGAACAAGCCAAGTCATCCGACAGCGTCCCTGACGACGGTGTGAAAGCGCCTTCGGATTTGTCCACCCAACCGGCAAACAAAGAGACGGATGCAGCGCAGCCGGCATCAGCTGAAGATCTCGCAGCAGCGAAAAAACGAGCAGCGGAGGAAGCGCGGGCGAGGGCGGCGGAACTGCGTCGTCAGCGCGAGGCGGCGTCGGGAGCGGGGGCCGGGGACGACCTTGAGGCGGCGAAGAAGAAAGCGGCGGAAGAAGCGCGGGCGAAAGCGGCCGAACTGCGTCGTCAGCGCGAGGCGGCGGAAAGCGGTGCGGAGGATGATCTTGAGTTGGCGAAGAAAAAGGCAGCTGCGGCCGCGAAGGCGAGAGCTGCTGCATTAGCCAAACAAAAAGCCGCTGAAGCGTCGGGCGACGATGACGAGCTAGCCAAGCAAAAAGCGGCCGCCGCGGCGAAAGCAAAAGCTGCGGCCGCGGCAAAAGCGCGGGCGGCGGCCTTGGCGAAGCAACAAGGCGGCGCTGGCGATGAGGGGGCGAAACAAAAAGCGGCAGCGGCTGCCCGGGCGAAGGCCGCAGCCGCTGGGGAGGATGGCGGGGCGGCGAAGCCATCTGCTTCATCGCCGAACGATCCGCTGCTGCAAAAATATGTCCGGATCATTGAGGAACATCTCGGGCCGGATGTGCTCGAAGACGCGTATATCAACCGGCTGGCGAAAGACGTGCCGACGCTTGTCGTGAAAAAAGAGGCGTACTACAAAGTAGCCGAGTTTTTAAAATACAATGAACAGCTCCGGTTTGACTACTTGTCCGAGCTGCACGGAACCGATTTTCAGACGCACATGGAAGTGTACGTCCATTTGTATTCCTATCCGAACCGGCAGCCGGTGGCGTTGAAAGTCAAAATCGAGCGCGACAACCCGGAAGTCGATTCGCTCGTCCCGCTTTGGCCGGGGGCGAACTGGCCGGAGTGTGAGGCGTACGATTTGCTTGGCATCCGTTTCCGCGGACACCCGAACTTGATTCGAATCTTCCTCGGCGAACAATGGGTCGGGCATCCGTTGCGCAAAGATTACGAGCCGTATGATGCGGAGGTGTAGATGATGCTGCGCACAGAAGAAATGATTTTAAACGTCGGCCCTCAGCATCCGAGCACGCACGGGGTGTTCCGCCTCATTTTAAAAATTGACGGCGAGATCATTCAAGAGGCGACGCCGGTCATCGGCTACTTGCATCGAGGGACGGAAAAAATCGCCGAAGGGCTGCAATACACGCAAATCATCCCGTACACCGACCGGATGGACTACTTGTCGGCGATGACGAACAACTATGTGCTTTGCCATGCGGTCGAAACGATGATGGGCATTGAAGTGCCGGAGCGGGCCGAGTATTTGCGCGTTCTTGCGATGGAGCTCGGGCGGATCGCCAGCCACCTCGTTTGGTGGGGGACGTATTTGCTCGATCTTGGTGCGACAAGCCCGTTTTTGTACGCATTCCGCGAACGCGAAATGATTATTAATCTATTAAATGAGCTGTCCGGGGCGCGGCTGACGTTCAACTACATGCGCATCGGCGGCGTTAAATGGGACGCGCCGGACGGCTGGATCGACAAAGTGAAGCAGTTTGTCCCGTACATGCGGGAGAAATTGGCCGGCTACCACGACCTCGTCACCGGCAATGAAATTTTCCGCGAGCGCGTAACAGGCGTCGGGCGGTATACGAAAGAAGAAGCGATCAGCTATTCGCTCAGCGGCGTCAACTTGCGGTCGACCGGCGTCAAATGGGATTTGCGCAAAGATGAACCGTATTCAATCTATGACCGCTTTGAGTTTGATGTGCCGGTGCGCGAGGGCGGCGACTGCCTTGCCCGCTATGAATGCCGGATGGCGGAAATTGAGCAGTCGCTTCGCATCATCGAGCAGGCGTGCGAGCAATTTCCGCCTGAGGGGCCGATCATGGGAAAAGTGCCCCGCATCATTAAAGCGCCGCCGGGCGAGACGTTCGTCCGCATCGAGGCGCCGCGCGGCGAGATCGGCTGCTATATTGCGAGCGACGGCAAAAAGGAGCCGTACCGCCTCAAATTCCGGCGTCCGTCGTTTTACAATCTGCAAATACTCCCGAAGTTGCTCAAAGGGCAAAACTTGGCCAATGTCATTGCCATTCTCGGGTCGATTGACATTGTGCTCGGGGAGGTCGATGGATGATGGAGCAATGGCTTGAATCGACGCCAAGTTGGTCGAACATCGCCCTGTTTTTCGGGCTTGGGGCGTTGCTTTTGGCGGTCGTGCTCGGGTTTGTCACATACGGCATTTTGGCCGAGCGGAAAGTGATGGGGTTTATGCAAGGGCGCATCGGCCCAAACCAAGTCGGCGGCCGCTTCGGACTGTTGCAAACCGTTGCCGATGTGTTGAAGCTGCTTTTGAAAGAGGATACGATCCCGAAAGCAGCCGACCGTCCGCTGTACGTGTTGGCGCCGATCATCGCCTTTACGCCGTCGTTTATGGTGCTGGCGGTATTGCCGTTTACCGATTCGTTCCGGTTCGCCGATATCGGCGTCGGCCTTCTGTATTATATCGCTGTCTCCGGCTTGACGACCATCGGCGTTGTCGCCGGCGGCTGGGCGTCGAACAACAAATACGCTCTGCTTGGCGGCATGCGCGCGGCGGCGCAAATGATTTCGTATGAAATTCCGCTCGTCATGTCAGCGCTTGGCGTCGTGCTTTTGGCCGGAAGCATGAACTTAGTGGACATTGTGAAAGCGCAAGACGATCTATGGTTCATTTTCGCCCAACCGCTCGCCTTTTTGATTTTCTTTGTGGCAGCGGTGGCGGAATTGAACCGGACGCCGTTTGACTTGCCGGAGGCGGAGTCCGAGCTTGTCGCAGGGTTTCATGTTGAATATTCAGGATTCCGATGGGCGTTTTTCATGCTTGCCGAGTATGTGTACATGTTTGCCATGGCGGCGCTTGTGACGATTTTGTTTCTCGGCGGCTGGCATCCGGTCGCGTTTCTCGGCTGGATTCCCGGAGCGGTTTGGTTTGCGTTGAAATTTTGTGCAGTTGTTTTCGTCCTCATTTGGTTTCGGGCGACGTTTCCGCGCGTGCGCGCCGACCAGCTGATGGAGTTCGCCTGGAAAGTGTTGCTTCCGCTTTCGCTCGTCAACATTGTGCTGACGGCGCTGATCAAGTCGTGGTTTTTCTAAGAGGTTGGTGATTTAGTACAAAATACTGCTAGCTCCACCTGTTTCTCAATTAGAGAAAAACTGTGGAATCAGCCTTCTTTTTTGGCGAAATGCCGTTGATTTGCTCGTAACAGCAGTTTGTCACCGGCCTTCTAAATCGAAAAGTGGACGAGGCCCAATCCGGCTTAGGCAAGGAGGCAGCCGCGCTGATGTGCATGGCCGCCCTGCGCTTTAGGGGACGGTTATGCCGGAACGCCATGTTCCCATGAGAGGGGGAGACCGATGATCGGATTAATGAAAGGATTGGCGTATACGTTAAAAGAGTTGACGCGTGAAAAAGTGACGTACGATTACCCGCACGAACCGCTCCCGCTCCCGGACCGGTTTCGCGGCATTCAAAAATTTTATCCGGAAAAATGCATCGTCTGCAACCAATGCGTGAACATTTGCCCGACCGAATGCATCCAGCTGACTGGGAAGAAGCATCCGGATCCGACGAAAAAAGGAAAAGTGATTGAGACGTACAATATTAACTTCGAAATTTGCATTTTGTGCGACTTATGCACTGAAGTGTGTCCGACGGAAGCGATCGTCATGACAAACAACTTCGAGCTCGCCGAATACAGCCGCGATGCGTTGTACAAAGATTTGGCCTGGCTGGATGAAAACGATACGAACGTAAGAAGGGAGAATAAGCCGTGAGCGGAACCGACATCGCCTTTTTCCTGCTCGCCCTCGCGGCGATTGCCGGCGGGGTGACGATGCTCCAGCTGACGAACGTCGTCCATATGGTCATCGCCCTCGTCATGACATTTGTAGGCATTGCCGGGCTGTACGTGCTGTTGTCCGCCGAATTTGTCGCTGTTGTGCAAGTGCTTATCTATTCCGGAGCCATCACGATCATCATGCTGTTTGCCATCATGTTGACGCGCCATCACACAGACGAAAGGGAGCGCCAAACGACCGGCGGCGTCTGGCATCGGGCTGTTGCCGCCATCTCGGTTATCGCCTTTGGCCTTGCCGTCTACTTCGGCATCCGCCAGCTCGACTTCGGCGCTGACGGCAGCGCGCTTTCGGGCGACAACGCGAAGGCGATCGGCAAGTCGCTTTACTCGTATTATACGATTCCGTTTGAAATCGTGTCCGTCATTTTGCTCGTCGCCTTGGTCGGGGCGATTGTGCTGGCGAAAAAAGACGGCAAGGAGGCGGGGGACGAATGACGTTATCGGCTTACTTGGCGTTGGCGCTCATCTTGTTTTGCATCGGCTTGTATGGGGCGCTGACGAAGCGAAATACGGTCATTGTGCTCATATGTATTGAACTGATGTTAAACGCGGTCAACCTCAATTTCGTGGCTTTTGCCAAATACGGCCCCCATCCCGGCGTTCACGGGCATGTATTCGCGCTGTTTGCGATCGCCGTGGCGGCGGCGGAAGCAGCCGTTGGCTTGGCGGCGCTCATCGCTTTTTACCGCAACCGGAAGACGGTTCAAGTCGATGAAGCCAATTCATTGAAACATTAGAAAAGGGGATGGGGAACGATGATGAACCTAGCTTGGGTTGTGCCGCTCTTCCCGCTTTGTTCATTTGTCTTGCTGCTGTTGTTTGGGCGGAAATGGAAGAAAGCGAGCGCCTATGTCGGCATCGCGGCTACGTTGCTGTCGATGTTGGCGGCCATTGGTGTGCTCGCCGACCGCCTCGGCGGGACGACGCATGAGGTGAATTGGACATGGATGACCGTCGGCGACGTGACGCTCACAGCCGGGGTTTCCGTTACGGCGTTAAACGCCTGGATGCTCGCAGTCGTCGCGGTTGTCAGCTGGCTCGTCCATATTTATTCGCAAGGGTATATGGCGGGAGACGAGCGGTTTTCGACCTTTTATGCGTACTTAGGGCTGTTTACGTTTGCGATGCTTGGGCTTGTGCTGTCGCCGAATTTGCTGCAGGCGTACATCTTTTGGGAGCTCGTCGGGCTTGGATCGTTTTTGCTGATCGGTTTTTACTTCTATAAGGAAGAAGCAAAAGCGGCGGCGAAAAAAGCGTTCATCATGACGCGCATCGGCGACGTTGGCTTTTTTATCGGCATGATGTTGCTCTTTTGGCAAACGCACAGCTTTGATTACGATGACATTTTCCGCGCCGTCGGCGACGGCACGCTGTCGCCGGGGATGACGACGCTCGCTGTGATCTTGATTTTCATCGGCGCCATCGGCAAATCGGGGCAATTTCCGCTCCATACATGGCTTCCAGACGCGATGGAAGGCCCGACGCCGGTGTCGGCGCTCATCCACGCTGCGACGATGGTGGCGGCCGGTGTGTACCTTGTGGCGGCATTGTTTCCGCTGTATGAGGCAAGCCATGCAGCCATGATGACCGTGGCGACGATCGGCGGGGTGACGGCCATTTTTGCCGCGACGATCGGATTGGTGCAGACGGATATTAAGCGCGTTCTCGCCTATTCGACCGTCAGCCAGCTCGGTTATATGATGTTGGCGCTTGGCGCCGGCAGCTATGTCGCGGCCATCTTCCATTTGACGACGCATGCGTTCTTTAAAGCGCTCCTCTTTTTGGCCGCCGGGAGCGTCATTCATGCCGTCCGTACGCAAAACATCGAGGAAATGGGCGGACTTTGGCAGCGGCTGCCATGGACCGCGCCGCTATTCCTCATTGGGGCGCTGTCGATCAGCGGGGTTCCGCTGTTTGCCGGCTTTTTCAGCAAGGACGAAATTTTGGCCGCCGCCTGGACGAACGGGCCGCGCCTCCTCTTTTGGCTCGCGGTTGCGGCCGCATTGTTGACGTCGTTTTATATGTTCCGGCTCTTTTTCCTCGTCTTTGCCGGGCCGGCGCGTCATCAAGGCGAGGCACATGAAGCGCCGGCGTCCATGGTCGGGCCGATGGCGGTGCTCGGCGTGCTGTCGGTCGCTTCTGGGTACATTCAAACGCCGTGGTTCGGTTCGTTTCTCGGCGAGTGGCTGACGGACGGATCCTACCATCATGAAGCGGCGCCAGGATGGATCGCGGTGGTGGCGACCATTGTGTCGCTCGCCGGGATTTTCCTTGCCTGGCTCATGTATGGGAAGCGGGCAGTGCCGCGCGACTGGCTGTCGGCGCGCGCTCCGCACACGTATGAATTGTTGCGCCATCGCTATTACATCGATGAACTATACCGGTGGACGATTGTGGCGTTCGTGTCATTCGTTAGCCGCCTGCTTGCGTATGTCGACCGCTTCCTTGTAGAAGGGCTCGCCCGGCTTGCCGCCGGCATTGTCGGCGCGGCCGCCTCGGCTGGGTCGCGCGGGCAAAACGGGCAGGCGCAGACGTATGGGGCGGTGACGGTGGCCGGATTGGCGATTTTGGTCGTCATCTTCGCGTTGACAGGGGGAGACTGGCTATGATCTTTTTATCGCTGCTTGTCTTTTCACCGCTGTTAGGCATCCTTTTATTAGCGTTTGTCCGCAAAACGGATACGAAAACGATTCAATGGCTCGGAACCGCCGCCACCGTGCCGCCGCTCTTTTTGGCGCTGTTTGCCTTCATCCAGTCGGGGCGCGGCTTTCGCCTTGAGCAGCTCGATGAGGCGCACGATTGGGTGCGGCTTGCCAACCTTCCGTTTTTAACGGATGCAGCGTATGTGATCCGCTATGAGCTCAGCATCGATGGGCTGTCGCTTGTGTTTCTCGTCTTGACCGCCGTGTTGGCGACTTTGGCGGCTGCCGCGTCCTTGTTGGTCAAAGCGGAGAAAAAAGGATATTTTATGTGGCTGCTCGCATTGGAGATCGGCATGCTCGGCGTATTTGCAGCCGCCAATTTCATCTGGTTTTTCCTCTTCCTCGAAGTGACGCTTGTCGCCATGTTTTTGCTCGTCGGCAAATGGGGCGGGTTTGAGCGCGAACGGGCGGCCTACGGCTACTTGGTGTATAACGGGCTCGGCTCGGCGCTGCTGCTTGTTGTGATCGCCGTCCTTGTCGCCCGCACCGGGACCGCAAACTTCGCGTTGCTCCGTGAGATGTTACATAACCCGGTCGCTCAAGGGCAGCTGATCGCCCCGCTCACCGAAGAGGGGCGGCATTGGCTGCTTGGCGGGCTGTTGTTGGCGTTTGCCGTCAAGCTGCCGGCCGTTCCGCTTCACCGCTGGCTCATTCGCGTGCACGTCGAAGCGCCGCCGCCGGTCGTCATGCTTCACGCCGGGGTGCTGTTGAAGATTGCGGCGTACGGGATGATCCGCTTCGGGATCGGCTTGTTTCCGGACGAGTTTCGCACGTTTGCTGGCGCCATCGCGGTGGTGGGAGTCATAAACGTATTGTACGGCGCGCTGTTGGCGCTCCGGCAGAGCGAGTTGAAACATGTGCTCGCCTATTCAAGCGTGTCGCACATGGGCGTGGTGCTCGTCGGACTCGGGGCGCTCAATGAAGCCGGCATCCAAGGAGCGGTCTTTCAATCGGTCGCCCACGGGCTGATCGCCGCCTTGTCGTTTTTGCTCGTTGGCATTCTCACGGAGCGGATGCGGACGACCGAACTGAACCGCCTTGGAGGGCTGACGAAAGCGATGCCGGTCTTTTCCGGGTACTTGTTAACCGCCGCGCTCGCCTTGCTCGGCTTGCCGGGCCTTGCCGGATTTGTCGGCGAATTCACCGCTTTTCTCGGGCTGTTTGCCACGAAGCCGGCGTTGGCGGCCGCCGGGGCGCTCGGACTGATTTTTGCCGCCGTCTATTCGCTGCGGGCCGTGCTTGAGATTACGTTCGGCCGCACTCGTGAGCCGCAGGCGCCCAGTTTGCGTGAAGCGCAAAGGGATGCTGCCGACTTGCGCGCAAAAGAAGCCGTGCCAGCGTTCATCCTCGTCGCCTTGATTGTGGCGGTTGGCGTCTATCCGCAGCTGTTGGCGGCGCCGCTCGCCGCCGCGCTTGAGACGATGATGAACGGATTAGGAGGTTGATCGATATGAACGACGTATGGCAGGCAGATTGGGGCATGATGGCGCCCGAATGGGTCATCCTTGCGGCGGCGGTTGTGCTGTTGTTGATCGATTTGGCGATGCCGAGCGAAAGAAGCCGCCGCCCGCTCGCCTGGGGCGCGGCGGCTACCGCTGTCATTGCGTTGGCGGCGACGGCGGCGATGATTCCGGCCGATCCGGTTTCGATTTTGCATGATACGTTCCGGCTCGATGGGTTTGCCAAGGCATTCAAGCTCATCCTGCTGGCTGGAGGAGCGCTCGCCTTGCTGCTGGTCGCCGATTGGGAGCCGAAAGAAGGCGGCCGCTACCGCGGCGAATTTGCCTACATGATGCTGTTTGCCTTGCTTGGGGCGATGATGGTGGCCTCAAGCGGCGATTTGTTGACACTGTTTGTCAGCATCGAGCTGCTTACGGTCTCGTCTTACATTTTGGCCGGTTTGCGCAAAACGGCAACGGCGTCCAACGAGGCGGCGCTCAAATACGTCATTAACGGCGGCATCGCCACCGCTATCATGCTGTTTGGCATGAGCTATGTGTTCGGTTTGACTGGAACGACAAACCTGGGCGACATTGCGCGCCGGCTGCAAGAGACGAACGAGCCGTACGTGCTCGGTTTCGCCTTTCTCCTTTTGTTGATCGGCGTTTCGTTTAAGCTGGCGACCGTTCCGTTTCATATGTGGGCGCCGGATGTATATGAAGGGGCGCCGGTTCCGGCGACAGCGTTTTTCAGCGTCGTGTCGAAAGCGGCGGGCTTCATCCTTTTGCTCCGCCTGTTTGTGACGATGTTTGCCGCCGCGCCGGCTGCCGGTCGGGATCCGTCGTCGCTCTTGTTGTCGATGCAGCCGGCGATCGCCGTTTTGGCCGGATTGACGATGATCGTCGGCAACGTTGTAGCGCTCCGGCAGCGGAGCCTAAAGCGGCTGCTCGCCTATTCAAGCATCGCCCACGCCGGCTACTTGCTCGCCGGGGTTGCCGCGATGTCGTGGGCGATGATCGATTCGCTTTGGATTTACTTGCTTGCTTATGTGTTTATGAATATCGGGGCATTTGCCATCGTGGCGCATATCGTTAACGAAACCGGCTCTGATGATTTAGCTGGGCTCGCTGGCTTATACCGACACCGTCCGCTTTTGGCCGCGGCGCTCGGGCTGTTTTTGCTCTCGCTCGCCGGCATTCCGGGGACGGCCGGCTTTATCGCCAAGCTCCATTTGTTCATCGGCCTTGTCGTCACCGAGCCGGGCCATTACGTGCTCGCGGCGGTGATGGCGGTGACGACGGTGATCTCGTATGTATACTACTTCAATTTGCTCGTTCAACTCTTTTTCCGTCCGGCTTCCCTCGCGCCGCTTGGCCGGCTGCCGGCCGGGCTGTCGGCCGCTGTCGTCGTATGCGCGCTCGGAACGCTGGCGATCGGCTGGATGCCGGGGCTTGCCTACGATGTGCTCGCCCAATTTGGGCATTTTGGCGATTTTTTGCCGTAACGGTACAATAAGGGGAGAGGGAACCCTCTCCTCTTTTTGGTTAAACAGAGGGGAAAGCGCCTCATCAAGAGGATGGGGGACGTTTGCATGATTTAGGAGGAGGTGGAGCGCGGTGATGCCCATCATCGGTCAACAGGCGCTGCTGTCGATTATCATTCATTTAGTGTTCATGGCGGTGACGTGGTGGACGCTGCAAGCTGTCCGGCTTGAAGTGCTTCTGAAGCCGAACCGCGTCGTCCAAGGGCGGCTGCTGTACATTTTATTGACGATTGCGATCGGCTCAACGGTTGCGAACTTTTTCCTCGACTATTGGGCATGGTCGACCGATTTGCCGTATTTGTTTCGCGACTAGCAGCGCCCCGTCCGCGGCAGGGCAGGCTTCATGCCGCCGACACGCTCGTTTTGGCCGCAACAGGCTATGCGATCGGCCGCGCGCTGCCGACGCATCTTCCATATGGCGCCATTGATCTGCATGGGTGGTCGGGTCTTTTTCGGCCGAGTGGACGATCCGTCCACTCTATTTTTATGCATGAAAACGATTTCAAAAATCGCCGGTTGTCGATTTTTTGGACGTATGTTCCCTGTCCTGGTGGCAACAATAACAAGTAAGGAGAGGAAGGGAACGAAGATGAGAAAAAACCGGATGAAATGGCTGTTGGCGCTCATGCTGGCCAGCCTGTTTTTCGCCGCCTGGCAATACCGGACGGAAGGCGCGCAGGGGGACGAATGGTCAAAACCGATGGAAACGATGGCGCACACGCTGGCGCAACACGGTGCTTCGCTTGGCCGCTGGGTCATTTACACAAGAGAGTATGCCCACGATATTCAAAATGATGCGGACTTTTTCAAAAAAATGGAGGAATTGAAACAAACATATCGTTCGTTTCACTGGTCGTTTGCCAAAAGCGGACATTGGCAAAAAGCGATCGGCAAAAACGAGCACGCCTTCTTCCAAGAACAAATCCAGCTCGTGATGACCGTCACAAACGGCACGCCGCAAACGTATATCCTCTATGAAGCAACGGGCCCCAAATGGAGCCGGATTGGGTGGAAAGAAGCAGCACGCCGCATTCAAATGAAGACGAACGGCCTATTTGTGAACGACCCTACATTTTATGCTTGTATTGAAGGCGAGTTCAATGGTAATATGAAAGGTGGTTTGTTCGATCAGGCTTCTCGGCTGGTGCGCGACTTTCAAGCGAAACCGGTCGAGTGGCTGCGGGAAGAGTCATTCGTTTCCCTGTCTGCATATACTGGGCAGTGGAAGAACGTTCTCCCGGCCGCCAAGCAACAGCCGATCAACCTGCAACTCGCCTTGAGGGAAAGATTGGGCGGCAAGACGCGCGTCGTTGTTGGAACCCCAATCATTACCATTGAATATTAATATAGAGAAATTGGACGCGGAGGGGAATACCTTGGAAAAGATCATCGTCCGTGGCGGAAACCGGTTGAGCGGCACCGTCAAAGTGGAAGGCGCAAAAAATGCCGTTTTGCCCGTCATTGCTGCCACCTTATTAGCGACAAAAGGAACTAGCACGATTCATGATGTGCCTGCTCTTTCCGATGTATATACAATCAGTGAGGTGCTCCGCTATTTAGGCGCCGATGTGCAAATCGCCGGCAATACGGTAACGGTCGATGCGACCGCTCCGCTGACGGTGGAAGCGCCGTTTGAATATGTGCGGAAAATGCGCGCTTCCGTGCTCGTCATGGGACCGCTGTTGGCCCGCAACGGCCGCGCCCGCGTCGCCTTGCCGGGTGGCTGTGCCATTGGTTCGCGCCCGATCGATCAACATTTAAAAGGATTTGAAGCAATGGGCGCCTCCGTGAAAGTCGGCAACGGCTTTATCGATGCAGAAGTGAACGGCCGTCTCCGCGGCTCCAAAGTATACTTGGACTTTCCAAGCGTTGGGGCAACGGAAAATATTATGATGGCCGCGGTGCTCGCGGAAGGTACAACTGTGATCGAAAACTGCGCCAAAGAGCCGGAAATTGTCGATTTGGCGAACTTTTTGAACGCGATGGGCGCCAAAGTGCGCGGCGCCGGGACCGGCACGATCCGCATCGAAGGGGTCGACGAGCTCGTCGGCACGTCCCACACCGTCATCCCGGATCGCATTGAAGCTGGCACCTTTATGGTGGCAGCCGCCATCACCGGCGGCAACGTCCTCGTGCAAGGAGCGGTTCCCGAGCATTTAAGTTCGCTCATTGCCAAAATGGAAGAAATGGGCGTGACGATTATCGAAGAAGAAAACGGTGTGCGCGTCATCGGTCCGGAAACGTTGAAAGCCGTCGACATTAAAACGATGCCATACCCAGGTTTTCCAACTGACATGCAATCGCAAATGATGGCGCTCCTGTTAAAAGCGGAAGGCACGAGCATGGTCACCGAGACCGTCTTTGAAAACCGCTTCATGCATGTGGAAGAATTCCGCCGGATGAACGCTGATATTAAAATTGAAGGGCGCTCTGTCATTATTAACGGTCCGTGCCAGCTGCAAGGCGCTGAAGTAGCGGCCACCGATTTGCGCGCTGCCGCCGCTTTGATTTTGGCTGGACTTGCGGCGGACGGCTACACGCGCGTGACCGAGCTTCGTCATCTTGACCGCGGCTATGTCCGCTTTCATGAAAAACTGGCCGCGCTCGGCGCTGACATTGAACGCGTTCGGGACGAAACAGAACAACTCGACCCGATCCAAGCGATCGAATGGAACGGATAATGGCGAAAAAACGACCGTGAACTGCTTGTTTCGGCGGGGAATGGTCGTTTTTTTTTTTGCATTCTCTCACGCCCAGACTTAAAAACGGGAATTGACGCTTATCGAACGGTCGTTTTTTGCATTCTCTCCCCCCGCTTGGCCGGCCAATGCCGGCTCTCCGCTTTCCGCTGCACGGAGGAGGGCGCGCATCCGCTCGTTCAAGGACAGGAGGAGACGCGAAAGAAAACAGTCATATATACTTGTCCGAGCCCATAACTATAAGTAACGAACGGAAGCCATGCAGGCATTGATTGATCATGTCCGCTTGGGCTTAGAAAATGCATATTGGGGGCTCGGCTATGGTGAAACGACTGAAACCGGTCATCGTACTTGCACTATGCCTGTTTGTGGCCATCCTCGTCATTCCTGCCGCGCTTGTCCTGCCGTTTTACGACGGGAAGGTGGCGAAATTGACGGAACAGTTGCAGAAGCACGAACAACTCCAGCGTTCGCAGGCAGCCGAAGGGCCGTCCATTGACGTGGCGGTTTACCGAAGCAAAGAACAGCGCGTGGAAAAAATCCCCCTTGAACAGTACGTCATCGGAGTGGTGGCGGCGGAAATGCCGGCCGAATTTGAGCTCGAGGCGTTAAGGGCGCAGGCCTTAACGGCACGAACGTACATCGTCAAACAGATGCTCGCCAACCAGCCGTTCCGCCTGCCGCAAGGGGCGAATGTGACCGACACAGTGGCGCACCAAGTGTATTACAGCGATGACGAACTGCGGAAGTTATGGGGAAGCGATTACGACTGGAAGATCAAAAAAGTGACCAAAGCGGTTCTGGATACGCGCGGGCAAATTTTAACGTACAACAACGAACCGATTGAAGCGCTCTTCTTTTCCACAAGCAACGGGTATACAGAAAATTCCGAATCGTACTGGCAAAACGATATCCCGTATTTAAAAAGCGTCGCCAGCCCATGGGACAAACAATCCCCGAAGTTTTATCAGCGAAAAACGATGTCTGTCGTTGAATTTGAGCAGAGGCTCGGAATCGTGCTGCCAAAAGACGGATCCGTCGGTGTCATTTTGTCGCGCACGCCCGGCCGTCGAGTCGGTGAGGTGAAAATCGGCGGAAAGACGTTCACGGGCCGCGAAGTGCGTGAACGGCTCGGTTTGCCGTCGACCGACTTTACGTGGGTGCGGAAAGGCGAGAACATCATCATCACGACGAAAGGCTACGGCCATGGCGTCGGCATGAGCCAATACGGCGCCAATTTTATGGCCCAGGAAGGAAAAACGTACGCCGACATCGTGAAGCATTATTACCGAGGCGTCCGCATCTCTTCAGCGACCGCCTTTTTGAACAAGTTGACCGCCAAACAATGACGGGGCGTCCGCTCCGATTTTTTTTGCATAAAATGCGGGGGAATATCAAAAAATAAGTGAAAAAAATTGTATTCGGCGTGTATATCTTTTCCTCTTTCTGTTCAAAATGGTTGCTGAGGTGATGAACATGAGAGAGGAACAAAAACAACCGTCGCTGAAGCGTTTCTTCCGCAAGCGTTGGGTATTTCCGGCTATTTATCTATCTTGCGCAGCGTTGATCGTCGCGGGCGCACTTTGGTTTCAAGCGGGCAAACAAGAGAAGTCGGGTGAAAACGACACCGTGAAAAACGGCACCGCCCAGCAGGAAAACCCGGCTGTTCCGGTCAATGAAACGGTCGAAAACATCGCGATGCCTGTGCTTGACCCGAACGCCGTGCAAGTCAAAACACCGTTCTATGATGACAAATCATCAGAACAGGAACAGGAAGCAGCCCTCGTCTTTTACGATCATACGTACCATCCGAACCAAGGGATCGACCTTGTGCGCCAAGACGGCAAAACGTTTGACGTTACGGCTGCGTTAAGCGGCACGGTAACGAAAGCGGAAAAAGATCCGATTTTAGGCTACGTTGTGGAAATCAATCATGAACAAGGGGTCACGACCGTCTATCAATCGCTCGCTGACGTGAAAGTGGAAGCAGGCGATACGGTGAAACAAGGCGAAGTGATCGGCAAGGCAGGGCAAAGCGAGTTTAACAAACAAGCAGGCATCCACGTCCACTTTGAAATTCGCAAAGACGGCCAACCGGTTAACCCGATCGATTATATTGATCAACCGTTGACCGCCTTGACCGACAAAGCCGAAGACAACGCTGGAACAGATAACGCCAACGCAAGCGAAGAGAAGAACGTGACGCCAAGCGACGAAACCGCGCCGAGTGAACAAAGCCCGGCCGAGGAAACCGAACAAACGCCGGCTGATGACAACAAAACGGCGCCAAGCGACCATGAGCAAGACCAACATGATGACACGTCTTCCTACAAAACGCCAGATGCCTCGATCGGCATGGCGAGAGCTTGATCGACATAGCGCCTGACAAAAGGAAAAGACCCTCTGTTTGCAAGACAAACAGAGGGTCTTTTTCTCGTTCAAGAGGAGCGCAACGGAAAGAAAAGGTTTCCCACGCACCGCTTCAACCGATATAATGATAGAAAAATGGATGCGCAGGCGGGTGACAAGGCAGTGAAACTAGACGACATTGACCGCAAAATTCTGGAACTGTTGATTGAAGACGGCCGCATGTCGTACGTCGACATCGGCAAAAAGCTGAACCTTTCGCGCGTCGCCGTCCGCGAGCGGGTCAACCAGCTCGTCAAACACGGCGTCATTGAAAAGTTTACCGTTGTCATCAATTCGGAGAAATTCGGCAAACAAGTGTCGGCGTTTTTCGAGGTTGACTGCGAGCCGGCGTATTTGGTCGAAGTGGCGCAAAAGCTGGCGGAGAATCCGAACGTGGCGAGCTGCTACCAAATGACCGGCCCAAGCACGCTCCATATGCACGTCCTTGTCGAAGACTTTGCCGCCCTCGAAAAATTCATCAACAATGAACTGTATGCGTTAGAAGGCATCACGAGAGTGGAGAGTCATATTTTGCTTCGCCGCTTCAAGAGCCGGACGGGGTTGAAGTTGTAGCGGGCTATGAAGCAAAAAACTTTATCAGAATATTAGATCTATTTTTTAAACAATGCTGGAAATAGTGCCTGTGTTCTTTTAAAATGGATGGAAAGAGGAAATACTCCGTTTGTTAAGAACTTGATCCAATTTGCTTAACAAAAGAAAGGGGCATGCCGGCCATGGACTACTTATACCACCCCTACCCATCGCAGCGGATGACGGTGTTTGCGAAAAACGGCGTCGTCGCAACGTCGCAGCCGCTGGCGGCCCAGGCGGGGCTTGACGTGCTGAAAAAGGGCGGCAACGCCATCGATGCTGCCATTGCCGCCGCCGCCTGTCTGACGGTCGTCGAACCGACATCGAACGGCATCGGCGGCGATGCGTTCGCTCTCGTCTGGACGAATGGGAAACTGTACGGGCTGAATGCGAGCGGCTATGCGCCAAAAGCGATCTCAATCGAAGCGTTGAAAGAGCGCGGCTATACCGAGATGCCAAAGTACGGCTTTGCCCCGGTGACGGTGCCGGGCGCGCCGGCGGCGTGGGCAGCGCTGGCGAAGCGCTTCGGCCGCCTGCCGCTTGCCGAAACGCTCGCTCCGGCGATCGCCTATGCGGAAAACGGCTACCCAGTATCGCCGGTGCTGGGCAAATACTGGGCGAACGCTTATCGGGTGTACAAAGAAGCGCTGAATGGGCCGGAGTTCGCCTCGTGGTTTGCGACGTTTGCGCCGGGCGGCCGCGCGCCGAAGATCGGGGAAGTGTGGGCGTCTCCGGATCATGCGGCGACGCTCCGCTCCATTGCCGAAACGGAGGCAGAAAGCTTTTACCGCGGCGAGCTGGCGGAAAAAATCGCCGCCTTCTCGAAGCAATACGGCGGCTTTTTGGCGGCGGACGACCTCGCCGAGTACGAACCGGAATGGGTCGAGCCGATCTCCGTTTCCTATCGCGGCTATGAAGTGTGGGAAATCCCGCCGAACGGGCAGGGGCTTGTCGCGTTGATGGCGCTCAACATCATGAGCGGGTTTGACGTGCCAAGCGTCCCGGATGTCGAGACGCACCACCGGCAAATCGAAGCCATGAAGCTGGCCTTTGCCGATGGCAAAGCGTACATCACCGACCGCCGTTATATGAGCTGCAGCCCAGACGAGCTGTTGTCGGAGTCGTTTGCCGCCATGCGCCGGGCGCAAATCGGCGCGGAGGCGCTCACGCCGGAGCCGGGGACGCCGCCCAAAGGCGGCACGGTCTATTTAGCCGCCGCCGACGGCGAAGGGAATATGGTGTCCTATATTCAAAGCAATTACATGGGCTTCGGCTCCGGCCTCGTCGTCCCAGGCACGGGCATCGCCTTGCACAACCGCGGCCATAACTTTGTCTTCGATGAACGCCATCCGAACGGGCTGGCGCCGCGGAAAAAGCCGTACCATACGATCATCCCTGGCTTTTTGACCAAAGGCGGCACGCCGGTCGGCCCGTTCGGCGTCATGGGTGGATTTATGCAGCCGCAAGGGCATTTGCAAGTGATCATGAACACCATCGATTTTGACTTGAACCCGCAAGCGGCGCTCGATGCGCCACGCTGGCAGTGGATGGAAGGAAAAACGGTGCTCGTTGAGCCGCACTTCCCGCGCCATATCGCCGAAGCGCTCGCCCGCAAAGGGCATGACATTCGCTTTGCCTTAGACGGAGGTCCGTTCGGCCGCGGACAAATCATTTGGCGCGATCCTGACACCGGCGTGCTTGCCGCCGGGACGGAGCCGCGCACGGACGGGGCGGTCGCCGCTTGGTGAGACTCACGATAAAGGGATGACTTCGATGAACCAATGGCATTTATTTCTTGCTTTTTTCCGCGTCGGCATGCTCGGGTACGGGGGCGGGCCGTCCTCGATCCCGCTCGTGCGCGCCGAAGTGGTGACAAAATACCGGTGGATGACCGATGAAGAGTTTGCGGAAATTCTCGCCATTGCCAACGCCTTGCCCGGCCCGATCGCGACGAAGCTCGCTGGCTATATCGGCTACCGTGTCGGCGGCGCGCTCGGCTTAGTGAACGCCGTCTTGGCGACGACCGCCCCGACGGTCGTGCTGATGATCGTGCTGCTGGCCGCGCTGTCGTCGTTCAAAGACACGCCGTGGGTGGCCGGGATGACAAAAGCGGTGTTGCCGGTCGTGGCGGTCATGTTGGCGGAAATGACGTGGCAGTTCGCCAAGCAGGCGCGCGCCGCCCTCGGCATTTGGCCGGCCGCTCTGCTCCTTCTTGCCTGCTTTTTGGCCTTGCAGTGGCTCGGCCTTCATCCGGCGCTTGTCGTCGCCATTTTGCTGGTGGCGGCGTTTGTCGGCCGAAGCAAGCCCAAGGCGGCGGATCGAGACAAAGGCGGAGAAAGGAGGGCGTCGTCATGATTTATTGGCAGCTGTTTCTCGCCTTTTTTTGGCCCGGCATTTTGGGCTATGGCGGCGGCCCGGCGTCCATCCCGCTTGTCGAGCACGAAGTCGTCGATCGCTATCAGTGGATGACGGTCAATGAATTCAGTGAAGTGCTGGCGATCGGCAACTCGTTGCCCGGCCCGATCGCGACGAAAATGGCCGGCTATATCGGCTATGAACAAGCCGGCATTCTTGGCGCCGCCGTCGCCGTGTTTGCGAGCGTCGCCCCGTCGCTTATTTTGCTGATGGCTCTTTTGCAGCTCTTGTACAAATGGAAAGACGCGCCGCAAGTAAAGCGGCTCACCGCCTACATCCGCCCGGCGATCGCCGTCATGCTTGGGATCATGGCGATCGACTTTTTTCGCGAGTCGTACGAAGGAGCCGGGCTCGTCCAAATGGTGTGTCTCGCTGCCGCCAGCGCCTTGTTGATGTTCGGCAAATGGCGCCTCCATCCGGCGTACGTCATCGCCTTGGCGCTCGTGTACGGGGCGGTGTTTCTCTCGCCATGAATGGCCTCTATGGCTAAAGAAAGATGGAAGGGATGCTTCCTCACAGTGACGGAAGCCTCCCTCTTGTCGTCATTGTTGCCGTTGACAGGCGAACGGGCGCCCTCTCTCACCGGGCTGTTGGCCAACTCGGCACGAGCGGCGTTTGGCATGCGCCGCATGCGGCCGGCCGTTTGACTTGTCATTCGCCCGAAGCCTCACTGCACCGTAAACGTCACTTTCGCCCGCGCGTTCGGCCAGTTTTGGTCGGCGAGCCACCACTCAAGCGTATACGTTCCGGGCTCCAGGCCGCGGAACGTTTCCTGAAAGGACAGTTCTTCCCCTTGTTTTAACGTGCGCTCTTCGTAAATTTGTGCAAACATCTTCCCTTCGCTGTACTGCTTCACCTTTTGGCCATCGCGGTACAAAATGTAGTCATACTTTTTCGAGCTCGTGAACGTCACCGTTTGCACGCGCTCCGTTTGGTTTTTGACCGTAAACGTAAACACGTAAGCATCGTTTTGCTTTTCGTATGTGAGCGACGGCTCCAACGTTCCGGCGATGATCCCTTTCCCGCCTGCGGGCGCTGGTTTGCCCGCTGGAGCGGGGCCAAGCAAATCATCTTTCGCCTGCGGGCGCTCGTTGCCGCTATTATACATAAACAGCGCACTCGCCGCCGCCACCCCGGCCAACACGGCTGCGACGCCGATCATTTTTCCTTTGCCCATGCCAGCTCCTCCTTTTTTCCTCTCTATACATATAGTCGTTTCCCATTTCCCTTCCGTTACAAACCGCAAAAAAATTGTGAAAAAACCGTTGTCCGCCTTGATATTTCTGGTATATATGCCCGATTTGTCTAATAAAATGTTACAAATTGAACAGCAATGAGAGTGGTTGAGGTGGGGATCGTTCACAACCGGCAAGCGACGCGATGAAGACGCTTCTAAGACATCCAACGAAAGCGGCGCCCATCATTGGCAAGACGAGTCTCATTTCACACTTCTCACTTCTCACATCCAACTTAGGGAGGGCGAGTGGTGTGCACGATTACATCAAAGAGCGTACGATCAAGATTGGCAAGTATATCGTGGAGACGAGGAAAACCGTTCGCGTCATCGCGAAAGAATTTGGCGTATCCAAAAGCACCGTGCATAAAGACTTGACCGAGCGGCTGCCGGAAATCAACCCGGAACTGGCCCAAGAAGTGAAGCAAATCCTCGATTACCATAAATCGATCCGCCATTTGCGCGGCGGGGAAGCAACGAAGAAAAAGTATAAAAAGCAAGCAGTGAAAAACAACTGACTTTTTCCTTGCCATCTGCCGTTTGCAGTATCATTCCGGGAGGCAAATATGGTAGAATAATCTATTAGGAATGATTTTAGGGCAGAGGCAAGGAGGAGCATGTATGTTCTCACGAGATATCGGCATTGACCTAGGCACGGCGAACGTCCTCATTTTCGTCAAAGGCAAAGGCATCGTGCTCAATGAGCCGTCCGTCGTGGCGATCGATAAACACACGAACAAAGTGCTCGCAGTGGGCGAAGAAGCACGACGAATGGTCGGACGTACTCCTGGGAATATTGTTGCCATTCGGCCGCTCAAAGACGGCGTCATCGCCGACTTTGACATTACGGAAGCGATGCTGAAGCATTTCTTAAGCAAGCTCGACCTAAAAGGCTTTTTCGCCAAACCGCGCATTTTGATTTGTTGCCCGACGAACACGACATCGGTCGAACGGAAAGCGATCAAAGAGGCAGCAGAAAAAAGCGGCGGCAAAAAAGTGTACTTGGAGGAAGAGCCGAAAGTCGCAGCCATTGGCGCCGGAATGGACATTTTTCAGCCGTGCGGAAACATGGTCGTTGATATTGGCGGTGGCACGACCGACGTGGCGGTTCTCTCGATGGGGGACATTGTCACCGCCTCTTCCATTAAAATGGCCGGGGACAAGTTCGATATGGAAATTTTAAACTACATTAAGCGTGAATATAAGCTGCTCATCGGGGAACGAACGGCCGAGGAGATTAAAATCAAAGTCGCAACGGTATTCCCAGGCGCACGGACCGAAGAAATCGACGTCCGCGGCCGCGATCTCGTCACCGGACTGCCGCGCACGATCACCGTCCGTTCGGAGGAGATCGAACGGGCGCTTCGCGAGCCGGTGTCCTTGATTGTACAAGCCGCGAAAAGCGTGCTCGAGCGCACGCCGCCGGAACTGTCGGCCGACATCATCGACCGAGGCGTCATCTTAACGGGCGGCGGCGCCCTCTTGCATGGCATCGATCAGTTGCTTGCCGAAGAGCTGAAGCTGCCGGTGTTCATCGCCGAAAATCCGATGGACTGCGTCGCCCTTGGCACCGGGCTGATGCTTGAGAACATCGACCGCGCGCCGAAATCGCAGTTGGTGTAAAAAAGGAAAAGCAGGGGATGCGGCTGCCGCCCCCGCCCGCCTATAATGGAATCAACAAGCCGCCCGCCAACGCCGGCAGCGGCTTTCTGCCACGAATTTTCATGGACAAGCGAGGGAGCTGTCATGCTAAGAGGATTGTATACCGCCGCGAGCGGCATGCTCGCCCAGGAGCGGCGCGTCGAGATGCTGACCAACAACTTGGCGAACGCCGAAACGCCGGGATACAAAGCTGATGCAGGAGCGATGAGAGCGTTTCCGGAACTGTTGATGAGCCGCCTCGAGGACGAGCCGATCCCGACCGCCCCGCCGCGCGCCATTCTGACGCAAACGGCGATCGGGCCGCTCCAGACGGGTGTCTATATGCAAGAACTCATCCCGAACTTCCGCCAAGGGGATATTAAAGAAACCGGTCTCTCCACTGATGTAGCCTTAGTCGATGGACAAGTCCCGGTCGACCCGGCAAGCGGGCAGCGCGGGGCGCTCTTGTTTGCCGTCGAAAACGGCCAAGGCGACATCCGGTACACGCGCAACGGCCATTTCACCGTGAGCCCGGACGGCTATTTAACCACGCAAGACGGTTGGTATGTGCTCGATGGCAACGGCGAGCGCATCGCCGTTCCGAATGAAACGTTCGCCGTCCGCGACGACGGGACGATCATCGCCGGAAACCGGGAAATCGCCCGCCTTGGCGTCGCCTTCGCCGCCAACCCGCAAACATTGGTGAAGGAAGGAAACGGCCTGTTCCGCAGCACGGCAGGGCCGTTGCCGCAGGCGCCCGGCAATGTCACGTATACCGTCAAGCAGCGGTTTCTCGAACGGTCGAACGTGGACGTTGAGCGGACGATGACCGACTTGCTCGCGGCTTACCGAACGTTTGAAGCAAACCAAAAAATCATCCAAGCGTACGACCGCAGCTTGGACAAGGCCGTCAATGAAGTCGGCCGCCTGAAATGATGACAAAAGGAGGACAAGCCCGTGCTTCGTTCGATGCTCACCGCCGCCAACACGATGAACGCCTTGCAAGAGCGGCTCGATACGATCAGCCATAACATCGCCAACAGCAACACCGTCGGCTTTAAACGGCGCGAAGCGAGCTTCGCTGAGCTCCTCGCCCAGCAAGTCGACCGCCTCCCCGCCGACGAAGCGCCACGTGAGACGCCAGCGGGCGTGCGCTATGGCAACGGGGCGCGCCTCGCTTCGACAATGCTTGTGTCTGCTCAAGGAACGCTCGTCGAGACCGGCCGCGCGCTCGATTTCGCCTTCACCGCCGCCAACCAATGGTTTCGCGTTCAAGTCGCCAATGCCAACGGTGACACAACGATCGGCTACACCCGCGCTGGCAACTTTTCTGTCACTCCTATGGACGGGCGTCTTGCCCTCGTGACAAGCGACGGCCGCCCGGTGCTCGATGAAGCGAATCGGCCCATCGAATTTCCCACCGGCACAACCGGCTTTCAGCTCTCCCCAACCGGAACGCTGACGGCCACTGATGCCAGCGGTGCGGTTGTTGCCCGCGTGAACCTTGGCGTCACCGCCATTGATCGTCCGCAGCTTCTCGAAGCCCAGGGCGACAACGTCTTCACCTTGCCGGATGTCCCTGGCGCCGCTCGGGAGCTCAACGGCAATTTGCGTGGCCAAATCGGCGTCAAGCAAGGCGCCTTGGAACAGTCGAACGTCGACCTTGGCGAGGAAATGGTCGGCCTGATGGCGACAAGCCGAGCGTATCAGCTGAACGCCCGCGCCATTTCCATTTCGGAACAAATGCTCGGGCTGATTAACGGCATGCGCTCCTCATAAGGAGGATCGCGATGAGTGACGAGAGGCATCAAGAACCTATGCGCTCGCCGTCTTCCCGGATGGCGAGGCGGAAAGGCCGAGTAAGAAAGAGCCCGCCGACTCCCGCCGAACCGGAAGCCCAAGCCCTTCCGGCTGAAGAGGAGGCGGCCGCGCCGCGCCGTTTCGCGCGCACCCGGCTCATCCGGATTGGGCTTCGGCTCATCATCGTCGCCGCCTTGATGGCCTTAAGCCTCGCCGCCGGCGCGGTCGTTGGCTACAGCGCCATCGGCGACGGAGCGTGGATTGACGTGTTCCGCCCCTCGACGTGGCAGCACATCCTCGACTTTGTCGAAAAAGGGACGTAAGCAGCACCTCGCCGCGTCATCGTCTTGATGATCATGAAAAAGGAGTGTTTCTATGCTTGACATCCAACAAATCCAAGCGATCATCCCGCACCGCTATCCGTTTTTGCTTGTTGACCGCATTCTGGAAATCGAAGAAGGAAAGCGCGCCGTCGGCATCAAAAACGTCAGCGCCAACGAAGCGTTTTTCGCCGGCCACTTCCCCGAATACCCGGTCATGCCCGGCGTGTTGATCGTCGAGGCGCTCGCCCAAGTCGGCGCCGTCGTCCTCCTGCAAAGCGAAGAAAACCGCGGCCGCCTCGCTTTTTTCGCCGGCATCGACAACTGCCGCTTTAAGCGGCAAGTGAAACCAGGCGACCAAATTCGCCTGGAAGTCGAAATCCTCCGCGCCCGCGGCGCCATCGGCAAAGGCAAAGGCACCGCCACCGTCGACGGCGAACTCGTCTGCGAAACAGAGCTCATGTTCGCCCTTGGTGAGAAAACAAACGGCTGACCAACGCGCGCTCCTTTGCGGGGCGCGTATGTTCATTCCCCTAAACGCCACCCCCGCATTTGTTTCATTCCCCTTGCATGAAATGCGCTCTTCTGGGAAAGATAAACAAGGACCGGTCTTACATAAGGTCACAACAACACGAAGAAAGGAGAAGGTGCCATGAAAAACAAGGCGTTGCTGTTCAAACTGTTCAGCGCTCTTGTCGCCCTCTTTTTAGCGGCCGGATGCAATGACGACAACGACAATCCGCCGCCGCCAAACAACAATCAAAACGATGTCAACGACCAAGACGTGAACCCGGCCGATGACATCAACCAAAACGATGACGTCGACAACGACAAAGACAATGACGGTATCCCGGACAACCGCGATACCGATTTGAACGACAACCAAAACAATCAACTCCCGCCGGGAGACGACACGAACAACGGACCGGGCGACGATGAGCGCGATACTGTTCCGGACCGCGAAGACCCAATTGAAGACCCGCAAGACGCTAACGACAAAGACAATAAAGACGAATAACGAAAAAAGGCTGCCGATCGAGGCGGCCTTTTCGTTTCGCCAAAATTAGTACCGATTTCGGCTAGATATGTTTCGCTTCATTCGCTATAATGGGAATGTCGATTCATGTTCGAAAGATCGGGACAGAGGTCGAACATCGGGATGTTCTTGCGGAGGAAACAGCAGTACAACCTTCCCTTTTGCATCAGAGGGGGCGTACGTACCGCGAACGTCAACCAAGAAGGAGACAGACAAGAGAGGGGGAATACTGGTGGAAGAAACAATCAGCCTGCGCGAACTGTTCGAAACGTTGCGCAAACGGCTTTGGCTCATCGTCCTGATCACCGCGCTAGCGACTGTTGTAAGCGGTGTGGTCAGCTATTTTCTATTAACGCCGATTTATCAGGCATCGACACAAATTCTCGTCAACCAAGCGAAATCGGAGCAGCAGCTCTACAACTTCAATGAAATCCAAACGAACGTGCAGCTCATCAACACGTACAGCGTCATTATCAAAAGCCCGACCATTTTGGAAAAAGTGAAAGACGAGCTCCGCCTTGACCGGACGATCGACGAGCTGAACGAACAGATTCAAGTCTCAAGCGAAAAAGACTCGCAAGTGTTCTCCGTCACCGTCCAAGATCCCGATCCTGCCTTGGCGGCTGAGATCGCCAACAAAACCGCGGAAGTGTTCAAAAACGAAATCGTCAAAATCATGAACATCGACAACGTCACCATTCTCTCGAAAGCGGAAGTGAAAGAACATCAAGCCCCGGTCAAGCCGAAGCCATTGCTGAACATGGCCATCGCCTTTGTCGTCGGCTTGATGACGGGTGTAGGGCTTGCGTTCTTGCTTGAATATTTGGACAACACGATCAAGACGGAAGAAGACGTCGAAAAACATCTCGGCCTGCCGGTGCTCGGCGCGGTCAGTTTGATCACGGCTGAAGGCGGCCAAAAAGCGAGACGCGAATCCGCCATTCCACAAACAAGAGGTGAAACCATTGGCTCGTAAACCAGCAACATCGATCCGCAAAGCGGAGCGGAGGCTGATCACATTTGACAATCCGAAATCGCCCATCGCAGAGCAATATCGGACGATCCGGACGAATATCCAATTTTCATTCATTGATGCGCCGCTTCGTTCCTTAATTGTCACGTCAACGGGGCCTGGCGAAGGAAAGACGACCACCGCGGCGAACTTGGCGGTCGTCTTCGCCCAGCAAGGGAAAAAGACGCTACTTGTTGATGCTGATTTGCGCAAACCGACGGTCCATTACACCTTCCGGTTAAACAACTACATGGGATTAACGAACGTTTTGACGGGCTCGGCGCCGCTGTTGTCGACGTGCCAAGCGACCGAAATCGACCACTTATCAATCTTAACGTCTGGCCCGATTCCGCCGAACCCTGCCGAGCTCCTCAGCTCGAAAGCGATGGCGCAATGCCTCGAACAGCTGTATGAGACGTTTGACCTTGTCGTCTTCGACACTCCGCCTGTCTTGGCCGTGACAGACGCGCAAATTTTAGCCAATCAATGCGACGGCACCGTCTTGGTCATCGAAAGCGGCGGCACCGAAATCGAAGCGGCGGTCAAGGCGAAAGAACTGCTCGAAGCGGCCAACGCCAAACTGCTCGGCGTTGTCTTGAACAAGCGGAAGCACCGTGACGGCGGGTACTATTACTACTATCAATACAAGTAACCACAAACGGCTTCCCGACCGCGGGAAGCCGTTCTGATAGAGAAAAGGGGAGAGAACCGTTGAGAAACTTCGTCTTCATCCTTTTGCTCACCGCCGCTTGCCTTGCCTTCATCATAACCGGGCATTTGTACTGGGAGCGAAAAATCGACGCCACCGTGCAGGCGGCGCGGGCGAAAGTCGAAACATCCGCCAAGCAGGAAACGGAGACGAGCCAAACGGAAGCGATCCTCGCCCGCGCTAGGCAGCTGCCCGCGGCCGCACAAGCTGCCATCAGGCGGGCGGTGGAGGAGAATCGCCCAATCCGCCTTGTCATCGCTGGCTCCGAATCAACGCCAGAGAACGGCGGCTGGCCTGATTTATTAAAACAGGCGCTCGACAAAGCGTACGGGAAAGGCGTGTTTCACATCACCGTCCACGAATACGAGGGTTTGACGACCGCCGACGCCGATCGGCAGCGCATCGCCGCCGACTGGGTCAAGGACAAGCCGGATCTTGTCTTGCTTGAACCGTTTTTATTAAACGACAACGGAGTCGTGACGATCGACGACACGCTCGCCCACATCCAAGCGATCCTCGCCGGGCTCAAATCGGCGGCCCCGAATGCGGTCGTGATCTTGCAGCCGCCGAACCCGATTTACAACGCGACCTACTACCCGCGCCAAGTCGAGCAGCTTGAAGCGTTTGCCAAAGAGAACGGCTATCCTTACCTCAACCATTGGCCCGCCTGGCCTGACGATCAAAGCGAAGAGCTGAACCGCTACGTCGACCCGCAAACCGACTTGCCGACTGCAGAAGGCGCCAAAGTGTGGGCCGATGCGCTCGCCAAGCGCTTCATCGCCCAATGAAAACGCGCACCTCTTAAGGTGCGCGTCTCATTTACTTCGCCGCCGTCGCTTTCAGCTCCAGATGCTCTTTCAACTCATTCGAAATCGCCAGCCGTTCGCTCTCCGGCACGATCAAGTAATAAATGCCATTGATTTTCGTCCCTTGTCCCGTAATATGCAGCTGCTTAATGTGCTTGCGGGCGTCTTTGTAATTCGCTTGAATTTCTTTCATTTCCTCAAACGTCAAGTTCGTTTTCACGTTTTTCCCGATCGCTGCGAGCACATCGCTGTAATTCGTGAGCGACGAGAAGCTGGCGCCTTTCTCAATAATCGCTTGAATGATCTGCTTTTGCCGGTCCTGGCGCCCGAAATCGCCGCGCGGGTCCTCTTTCCGCATGCGCGAATATTTCAACGCTTCATCGCCGTTTAACGTAATCTCGCCTTTCGGGAAGTGCGTTCCTTCATACGTAAACGCGAACGGGTTGTTCACCGTCACCCCGCCGACGGCATTCACGATGTCGCGGAAGCTTTCCATATTGACTTTAATGTAATAATCGATCGGAATATCTAAGAAATGCTCGACCGTCGCCATCGTCATCTCCACTCCGCCAAAGGCGTACGAGTGGTTGATTTTATCTTTCGTCCCTTTTCCGATAATCTCCGTTCTCGTATCGCGCGGCACGCTCACCATCTCAATCGACTGCTTGTTCGGATTCACCGTCATGACGATGAGCGTATCGGCGCGTCCTTTATCCCCTTTCCGTTCATCAACGCCGATCAACAAAATGGAAATCGGCGTCTTCCGTTCAAACGAAACGTTTTCTTTCCGCTTCTCCGACTTCCAGTTGACGTTCTCGTGCATTTGGTTCGCCGTCTGTTTCACATGATGATAAATGGAATAGGCGAATATTCCTGCTCCAGCGAATAACACGACGAGCAATCCCGTCACCCAGCGGAGCCATGTTTTCTTCTTTTTTCGACGTTCTGCTCTCATGCGCACTCTTCCTTTTCCATTCAGAAATTTTCGTGCATACCATTTCGATTATAGACCGTTTTCGAAAAGAAGACAACTGACAGCCGCATTGGCGGGCGTTCCAGCTTGCCCACTAATCGGTGGAATTTGCCTTCTATTTCGATAATGTTCGACAAATATCGCCCATTGATAGCTTGTTTTTTCTATGTTAACATAATAGGTGTTTAGTAGAGCGAAAAAAGGAGGAGTGGACGATGATCGACATTCACAGCCATATTTTGCCCGGCGTTGACGACGGAGCGGCGGCGATGGAGAACGCCATCGCCATGGCGCAGGCTGCAGCCAAGGAAGGAATCACGACGATCATCGCCACTCCCCATCATCAAAATGGAACGTATGACAACCCAAGATCAGCCGTCCTTTCCTTGGCGGCGGAACTAAATGACGAATTGAAACGGCGCGGCATCGCCTTGAACGTGTTTCCAGGCCAAGAAGTGCGCATCCACGGCGACTTGCTTGACGGCCTTGCCCGAGGCGAGGTGATGACGCTTGCCGACACATCATACATGTTGATCGAATTTCCGCCCGATCATGTGCCGAAATATGCGGAGCAACTCCTCTTTGATGCCCAAGTGAAAGGGTTTATCCCGATCATCGCCCATCCGGAGCGAAACGCCGAGATCATCGAAACCCCCGAGCGGCTCTACCAGCTCGTCAAACGCGGCGCCTTGTCCCAGCTGACGACATCAAGCATTACGGGCCATTTCGGCAAGAAAATCAAAACGTTCTCGTTTCAGCTGATCGAAGCGAACTTGGCCCATTTCATCGCCTCGGACGCCCACAACACGAAAACGCGGCCGTTTCGTCTCTGCGAGGCGTACGAGGTGATCCGGAAAGAATACGGGACAGACATGGTGTACTACTTCCAAGAGAACGCCGAGCTGCTCGTTCGCGGCCAAGCCGTGTTCCGCGACGAACCACAGCGGGTGAAAAAGAAAAAGCTCCTCGGCCTCTTTTGACCCCCTTTCTTGGCGCAACATGAACAGGCGAAGAAAGGGCGTCTTCTTTTGCCTTTTCGGTGTCGAAATATGGCTTGTTTTGCTGCAGAGCCATGCGTGATAGTGTCGTTTGGCGGCTCAAGTACGGCCGCCCCGTAGCGGCCCTTTCTTCAAGAAGGGCCTTTCTGCTTGATCTCCTTCGGTGATGTCTCCTTACCGTTATCAACGGAGGCACTCGGCCATGCCGTGGGTGGGGACGATGACGGTCCTGGCACCTTAGACGCTAGTCGTCGAGGGTGTGGCGTGAGGGCGGGTTAGATGCCCGATTTTTCACTCGTTTTTATCTAATTCAGTGATTATGAGTCAGGCGTATCGTTTATAATAGAAAGATAGAGGATCCGTAATCTGTGAAAAGAGGCGATACGCGCATGGAACAAACTTGGGCGTTAAAGGTTGAGCGATTTGGAAAGATCAAACAGGGGGAAATCGATATTGCCCCGTTGATGTTGTTTGTCGGCGACAACAACAGTGGGAAAAGCTATCTGATGTCGCTTCTTTGGGGGGTGTTGTCCGAGGGGCGCAAGCTGTTTCCAAAAGACCCTCCGAACACGTCCACGTACAAGGAAATCGATCGCTTTCTTGAATCGTCTATCGGCGATGACTGCCTCATCCAAGACCGTGAAGCGCAACTGTTTGTCCAATGGTTTAATGATGTTCTCAGAAACAAAAAAAGCGAGTTGGTTCGAACGATTTTTCGGCGCAAAATCCCGATCGGTTCGTTAAGCATCGAGCGGTACCGCCGTTCTGAACCGCTGCGAATCATCTTTGAAAAGAAAGATTCGCTCCAAGGCGCTCGTTTTTCGACGGGGAAACACTATATTCGCATCCCGTATACGGATCGAAGCAAGGGACAAGCGACAGAGCGGTATCGCATGGCTCAATACATTACGTGGAATTTGCTGATGGATGGACTTACATCGCCGTTTTACCCACCATCCAGACAAGGCGGCATCCAAGGGCGGGCCATTGGCGAAGCGCTGTATTTGCCCGCTTCGAGAACAGGGTTCATGTTGTCTTACAAGGCGCTGGTGCAAGAGATGATGGAACGGATGATCAACGAAGAACATGAGGAACCATCCCTTGACTTCACGTTGCCTGTCTATCGATTCTTGCAAGCGTTGTTGCGTTTGGAGGAAAGCGGACAGTCGAAATATGCGGACATCGGACGATTTATTGAAACCGAGATTGCCAACGGAACCATGGACCAAGAAAAAGGACCGATTCCATCGTTCTACTATTGCCCACAAGGCAAACAAGAGCGCTTGCCGTTATACGTCACATCGTCGCTTGTAACTGAACTGTCGCCGCTCATTTTGTTTTTAAAATCAAAAGCAACGTACCGTTCACTCTTTTTTGAAGAGGCAGAAGCGCATCTGCATCCACGCGTCCAGCGCATATTAGCGACAGCGCTTGTCAAGTTGGCCAACCGAGGCATGCCGGTGTGGTTGACCACCCATAGCGATATTTTGTTCCAACAGGTGAACAATTTGATCAAACTTCACCAGCATCCAAAGAGAGAACAGTTGATGAAAACGTATGGCTATGTCGATGAGGACGCGATTGATCCGAAAAAGGTGAGGGCGTACCAGTTCCGCATGCAAGGCCAAGACACGATCATCACGCCGCTCATTCCGACCGAAAACGGCTTTCCGGCGGAAACGTTCAATGAAGTCATTTGGCAGTTGAATGAAGAGACGTATGCATTCCAGATCGGGGAAGAGGATGGAGAGGATGAATAACCTCGAATTGGGGCATGAAGTTCCTCAACAACGCATTCCACTGAATGACTCCGGACAAGGAGAATACACGTTGTAACGTTTCCCTGCCGCGCCATGCTATAATGGCGTCAAGGAGGTGAAGCCATGAGCCAAGAGCTGAAAGAATTGCTTCGTTCCGTCTTGCAAGAAGAACTGAAACCAGTCCACGACAGGCTCGAACGGTTGGAAGGCGCAGTCGGGCACATTCGTCAAGACGTATCGCAGCTGCAGCAAGATGTATCCCAGCTTCAGAAGGAAGTCACCCAACTGCAAGAAGGTCAACGGACATTGGAAACGACGGTTTCCCAAATTCAAAAAGACATTATCCAGTTGCAAGAAGGCCAGAATGCGTTGCAGCGTGATGTCGCCCAACTGCAAGAAGGCCAACGGACATTGGAAACGACGGTCTCTCAAATCCAAAAAGACATCACCCAGCTGCAACAAGGCCAACAAATAGTAGAACACGAGATGGCCGGCATGAAGCAGATGCAAGAGCGAATCCTCGAAGAGCTGCGCGTTTCCAAACACAATCAAGCGCTCATTTTAAACGATGTCACCAGCATAAGAAAATCCGTCGATGTCACCGTCTCGTACTTGCAGCGCCGATCCGATGTGATGTTCGACAAACTGATCGATCATGAAAAAGAAATCTTGAATCTGAAATCAAAAATGCCAAACTAAGTCCCGAAAAGGGGCTGTTTTTTATGCCCATATGCATCGGCGCATCGGCGCAGCCAGCGTTGCACCGATGCGCGGGGGCATAGGGGCCAACTATACATAGGGGGTTACGTACCACGTCAACTACCCCCACTTAGCTAACGCTTGAAGTGGGGGCTTGCAACTCCCCAGAAGTGCAAACGGACTTCGTCCTCCTTCCTTGACTTGGGGTTGCAT
>NZ_PIJF01000080.1:0-7566 GCF_002809985.1 Geobacillus sp. WSUCF-018B | reverse complement strand
TGAATCCGTGCTCCATCCGGATCCTCATCACCCCACACTGCCGGATCGAACGACGCTCGTCAAAACACGGAAACGCTGGCGCCAACATGGAATCTTTGATCGGCTGATGACCTGCGTGGTGGATCCGTGCATCGCGGCGGGGCTGGTCTCGCCGGATGTGCATGCGGCGGCCGATGGCACCCAAGTGCGGGCGAATGCTTCGATCCACAGCTTGCGGGAAGTCAAGCTCGCTCCGGTGGAAACGTTGGAGGACTACCTCGCCCGCACCGCCCGGGAAGATGAACAGACCGAGTCACCGACAGCCGACCGGGATCCTGATGAAGTCTATTCCCCATTAATTCACCGGCCTTCTAGTAAGTCGATGAGTTCTTTGATAAACTGAGAATACATGCGAATTTTCCTCCAATGGTTGGGATTGGTTACCTTTACCATACAGGAAAATTCGCATTTTCTGTATCCTCTATTTTCTCTATGCACACCGATCTTGAATGATCAAGTACAACTTGTGGTGAATATCCAAAAACTATATTCACTATATAAAGTTTGACAATATCCTGAATCCGTGACAGAAGTGTATCAAAAATGCTGGGAAACCCAATGTTCACCTATTAGGTGAAGAACCCCGAGTGCAATATTTTGTTGATTGATCCAGTTTTCTTGGCAGCTTTGAACGCGTCTTTATCACGGATTCAGGAATATACAAAAATACATAATTTTTGTATATTTTGTTAAAAAAGAGTATTCTTTATTTCCAATTTAACAATAACTTGTTAATATATACTTGTAAATCCTACCCTTTTAACAAAGGATAGGAATTTAATAGAATTTAAGGAAGGGGTGATAAAATGAAAGAAGTAAAGCCTGATGGCGTCTGGATGTGCGCTCTCAAATGTGCTGCACCTTGCCTAGGAGTTTGCGCAATTGACACTACTAGCCCAATTATGGATGCAGTAGGAACAACATCAGGATATGCTAGTGGATATGATTCATAAAAAATCTTCTTAGTTGAGATAGGCAAGTGGATTAAGGCGGTGAATATTGGAAAAGTCATCCTTAATGATAGGATGACTTTTCCAAAATATTTATGAAAGGATGAGTACTTTGGAAAAAAGAGGTTTTTACTTTAGCACAATGAATAATTCTTATTTTTATGATGATACGACAGGGAATGTAAGTGTTGTAGATAATGTTCCTAATAAGAGAGTAGTGTTTGGTGAGCAACGTTATGAGTTTAAAGCAGCGAACAGGGAAGAAATAGAAAAATTTATTCATGAAAACGGATTTAGACAATTAATACTGATTGTAACGGAAAATTGCAATCTAAGATGCAAATACTGCGTGTACTCAGGAAACTATGAAAACAGCAGGACACATAATTCCTTTAAAATGGACTCTTCCATCGCTAAAGAAGCTGTATTTAAGTATTTATCTAGTATTTCTAATATAAAGAAAAAGAAGCCGTTTTTGATACCTATAATTGGTTTTTACGGTGGGGAACCTTTATTAAATTATACACTGATCAAAGAAATTGTTACTTACTCTAAGCAAATATACAACGGGAAAATTTATTTTAATATGACAACCAATGCTACCTTATTAGATGAAGAAAAAATAGAATTTTTGGTACACAACAATTTTCTTCTATCTATTAGTTTAAATGGGTATAAGGAAGAAAATGATAGAATGAGAGTTTATGCCAACAACAAAGGTACGTTTGATGACGTTATGGAAAAAATACGCTATATAAAAACTAAATATCCCGATTACTATAGAACGAACTGTCAAATAATAGGGGTTTATGATGTAGGAACGGATTTGCATAAACTTCGAGAATTTTACTCCACGAATGAACTAGTAAAAAACAAATTGACTATGCTTTTGCAGGTATCCGATGTATGTACAGATTGGTACGACCAATATTCAGATGATCAGAAAAACAACTTTAAGAAACAATTGGAAGAATTAAAACAAATATTTATCAAAAAAGTCATGAATGGAGAAAAACTCGATCCAGTGCTAAGATTGCTTTTTGCTCTTCCATTATATGAAGTAATAAATAGACCTCTAAACGTATCCATACAAGAGTTAAGACCTTCTTTTTTGCCTTTTACAGGCACATGTGTGCCAGGCACAAAAATTGCCGTAGACACTAAAGGAATATTGCATAGTTGCGAAAAGGTAAATGATAAAATGCCTATAGGAACCACAAAAAAATGGATAGATTTCGAAAAAATAACAGAAACTCTTGACAGATATAACAAACACGTCGGTCCAGGCTGTATTAATTGCCCTATACAAAGATTTTGCCCAACATGCTATCGAGTCCTTCTAACAGCTCAAGGAGAATTTAACAGAAAACAGATGAAGCCTTGTCAAAAATTAATTGAAGAAAAGCAAAGAATATTTGAACTTGCCTATACCCTTATGGAGAAAAACGTCAATTTGGGCAACATCTTAGAAAGATAATACATAAATTACATAGAAAGGAGAAGAAAAAGGTGAAAGAATATTTTAATTTATACCCACATTGTGTGCCTATAAATGGAAAATTGGGCACTACCTTATACGATTTTAAAAATAACACTATATATCATCTGCAGTCAAAAGAAAGCCTAATTTTAAGAGGAATATCTAGGGGAGAGAGAATATCTAAACTAAAAGAAACGCATGGAGCTAAGAATGTAGAAAACCTTTTAAATTTATTAACAGAGAAAAAAATTGGAGAATACGGTGACACTTTTGTTCCAAGAGAGCCATATAGAAAGGGAAGTTTGAAAGCCTTGCAATTAGACGAAAATATTCCTTTATTAAATTGTTTCATAGAGCTTCCCTGCAGTTGTCCCAAAAACTGCAGTCATTGTTATAGTCCGAAAATTAATGGGTGCTTTGCATGTAAGAAGGTTGCCAATAACTATGTTTTAAGCAACAGAGATTTAGGTTTCTATTACAACCTCGTAAGAGACATTATTTCTTTAGGATTTTCAAATATTTATTTTCATGGAGGAGATCCTTTAACCAATTGGGGTGTTACCAAGGAAATTCTTCAGTTCAGTTCTATATTAAAACTTTCCAATCAAAAATTATATTTGCTTACCAATGGGGAAATGTTAAATGAAGAAAGAGCCGACTTTTTAATCCAATTTAATATCGTTCCAATCATTTTATTTGATTATACAACAGATAGTATCGATTTGAAAACGATAGAAGAGATTTCTCATTACTTCAAAGAACATGTCAATCAGATCATATTCAATGTAGTAACAAGCAGGAATAATGTAAAAAAATTAAATTGTTTAAAACAACAACTAAGTGAATTAGGAATAGCCAATATCATTCCTAGCATAGTTATAAACGGAAAAGAAGAATCCATTTTATATCATGAAGAGTTGCCGACATTTGGGTGCGACATTAACAGCTTTTCTTATCTTGGAATATATCATCCTTGTTTAACAGGCAGCTTAGCAATCACTTCCGATAAAAAAGTGGTTCCGTGTCCAAGATTAGAATCGGAAGTGCTGATGGATCTTAAAGAACATAACAGTCTGCTTGATTTATTTGACAGAAAAGAAGAAGTCCTGAAATATTGGAAGCTTTCATTGGAAAATATTGAACCTTGTGGTACTTGCGAATTTAAACGAATGTGTATGGATTGCAGAGCCGCAGAGGTTGCTTTTTCTAACAGTTTAACCCAAAAATCTCTTTGTTCTTATACGGGGTTATAATAAGGATAATTAAAAGCCAAGAAGTAGAATGTAGGAGGGAAACAATTGAATTATATTGAACTGCACAATATTGCTAAATCATTTGATAATAAAAATTACATACTAAAAGATATCAACTTGTCGTTACACCAAGGGGATCGTGTGGGCATTATTGGGGGAATTGGTTCTGGGAAAACCACTTTATTAAGAATAATCTTGGGATTGTATACTCCAACATCTGGGAAAATCAATAGAAACATATCCAATCACGAAATTGGGTATTTGCCTTCTACCAAAGGGATTATAGAAGAGTTTACAGTGAGAGAAAATCTCATATTTTGGTCTCAAACTTATCAATCCCCTATCCATGTAGTGGAGGAACTGATAGATAGGCTAAACATGGATAAGATGGCAGACAAAAAGGTGTCTTTGCTTTCTTCTGGAATGAAACAAAAACTTGCTTTTGCTTGCTCTATTATTCATTCCCCCAAACTTCTTATTTTGGATGAACCTACAGTAAATTTGGATGTAGAAAATCGATCTTTAATAAAGAAATTTATACAGGAATATCCTAAGGAAAGTTGCATTGTCATTACATCTCATAATTTTGATGACATTGAACATATGTGTAATCGAATTGTTATGATTGTTGATGGAACGATAAAAGTGAAAGAGGAACTGAATAAATTAAAATCTGATTTTCAATCCTCTCTTGTCAGAATACGAACCATCTCAAAAATCAATCAACAACAATCAATTCTAATTAAAGAAGAATTTCCAAATGTTCTGGTGAAAGATCATGAGGTGATTTTAGATAAACAAATTTATAAATTGAACGATGTTTTATTAAAATTAATCCATTTGAATATAGAAATACGTGATGTTTTAGAAAATGAAGCAATACTTGAAGATATTTACTTACGTTTGAATAAGAAAGAAGGTTGACGGAATGAAGGCTCTATTGTGGAAAGAATATCTTTTTCTGAAGAAGAAAATGCAAAAGATGTTGCTTCTAATCGCAATTGAATTTGTTCTAGTGTTGTACTTCATCTATGGATTAAATTCTATCCCTATTCATATTAAATTTAATCTCATTTTAGGAACGACATCGATTATTTTTCTGTTACAAATACTTTTTGAATCCATTAAGACAGATAAACAAAATCGAGTATATGAGAAAATGTTGCAAATTTTTTCTATACAGAAGATATTAATTGTCAAGGTACTTTTTTCTGTTTTTATCGCAACAATCCTTAGCAGCATGTATTCGTTTCTATTCTATGGATATCAGTTGTACCTGGGGATTCAGATCCCTTCTCAATACTTGCTGTCTTTATTATTATTGCCGTTTATTAACTTGCTCTTTGGAATAGTGTTATGCGTCGTCATGTTTCTGGTTGATAATATTGTCATATTAAAAGTTACTTCTATGTTTGGAGCGATGTTTTATGTATTAACCTTTACGAATATACATCAATACAAGATTATTGGAACCATTATTGGTATATTGCTTTTCCTTGTAATCACGCTCCATTTTCTTTTAAAGAAAATATCGAATGAAAAATTTTTAACGATGTAACCTCTTGGTTATGGAGGTGAGGAAGGAAATTGAAAGTATTAAAGTTCTATTTAAAAAAAAGCTTAAAAAATGTTGTTATTCTAGTATTGCTCACCCTATTCATCTCTTTCCTTAGCAACATCATTCCTATATTATCACAAATGGTTTTTGATGAAGGAATTATGAAAAACAATGTTTTTAACATTGCTGTTTACTCATCTATTCTAATAGGGGCATATATTGGAAGAGGTGTTTTAAATCATTTTAGTGATTATTTAATATCTGCAACGTCTGCTAAGATTATAGCCAACGTCAAGAACGAAATCATTCAGAAGATATTAAAAATGCCTGTATCATTTTTTGATAAACAATCAACAGCTTATATCTTATCAAGATTGAACGAAGTGAATTCTTTATCATCGATATTTACTCCAACTGTTTTTAACTTTCTTTCCAGCACAATATCAATGATAGGCGCTTTAATGTACATATTGTCCAAAAGCATTGAAATATTCGTTGCATGTGTATCGTTCATTCCAGTGGTTTATATTATTTCTAACACTTCTATCACATCCTTAAACAGATACTCTAGAGAAATGCTTGAAGCTACTGCAAATACGAATAACAAAATACATTCTGCATTAGAAGGGATAATTGCATTAAAAGAACTAAACGAGGAAGAACACATGAATCAGTCTATTACAAAAGAAGTCAACCAATTAGCATTGAAGACAATTCATCAAAGCAAAACTGCCAGTAAAAGTTCCCAAATGCTAAACGTGATGGTTTTGGTGGTTCAGACGCTCATTATAGGTATAATTGGTTTTTTCATAACCAATAAAAAGCTGACTATAGGAGATTATGTGTCCATGACCCAATATGTTGGCATGATATACTCTCCCTTAATTATGTTACAGAGTTTTAAGTTAAGTATACAACCTGCTATTGCTGCTATTTCAAGAATTAACAGCATGTTATCCTCTAATAACACAGAGAACATAGAGGAAAGCACAGGTAAAAAAATAGATTACATCAAGTTTGTAAAATTTGAAAATGTATCATTTAAATACGATACATCGAATGAAAGCATTCTTAATAATATCTGTTTTGATCTATATTCTGGAGATCGGATAGCATTTATCGGAAAAAATGGATCTGGTAAAACTACTATAGCCAAACTTTTATTGGGTTTTTATAAAAATTATTCTGGGAATATCACCATTAATGATTATGAACTGAGAGAGTTAGATATAAATAGTTTAAGATCCAAAATTGGGATTGTTCCGCAAAATATCTATCTATTCGAAGGAAGTGTAAAGGAAAATATTCGGATTGGAAATCGGGTGTTGTCTGAAAAAGAATTTCAAAGAAGATTAGATAGACTTCTTGAATATGGCTTTTTGAATGGTTTGGATTTAAATAAAAAAATTATTGATAATGGGAAAAACTTGTCCAAAGGACAAATTCAGCAAATCGCTTTTGCAAGAATATTTATGAAGGATGTTGATGTCTTAATATTTGATGAAGCTACATCGAATATGGATCAAAACGCAAAAGAAGCTTTTCAAAACATTTTGCTGGATTTACTTCATGACAAAATTTGTTTGTTTATTAGTCACACTGATGAATTAATGTATCTTGTGAACAAGAAAATTGTATTAAATGATGGAAAAGCTGACATTGTTTACGACAGGGAGGGAATCTCATGAGTAAAATTATTTATATTTTGCTTTTAATTATTTCTTTGTTTATTTTGTTTTTCCAAATAAAAAATAAAAAAATAGATATAAAGGGTCTTTCCATCAAAATAATCACTATTATTATCATATTATTGGCATTGGCATGGATAAGCAAATGGATGTATATAGATGCACCTTGAAAAGTTAACTTTCCGATTACGCTGTACCCCCTAGAAAACTGGTGATTTATTGAAAAGCCACGGAAAACTGACTCTCTTCTCAAATGGAGAAGTCCTGTAACATCAACGCTTCTCTTTTAGCCGAAAACAACGGGTTCGGCGAAATCGGTCATTTTTCACCATCCTGCTAGGAGTTGCAGCACTTCCTCCGGGCGCTCATGGATGTAGTCCACAAACCAGGCAATGGCTTGGGTGATATCTCACATTTCGCACCCTAACAAGGTCAAAACAAAGGATTTTTTATTTAGTTTTTCAGAATAACTTTTTGACCAACACGACGAGCGATGGCTATCCTTTTTTTACCATCGCTGGTCGTTCCGTATGACGTTACACGTAAATGCTCTCATCCAGCCCCAACCCCTGCAGAATCCTTCGTTGTTCAGGGGTGA
>NZ_PIJF01000079.1:426-7608 GCF_002809985.1 Geobacillus sp. WSUCF-018B | reverse complement strand
CGCTGGAAATCTTCATCTGAAAGAGCGTGCAAACGTTCCGAAAGAATGTGCAAAATCCGGAACAATCCGCAAAAATTTTGCACATTATTTCCGAATCCGTCTGAAATAATTTGAAAAAGGGACTCTGAAATAATGTGCTAATTTACACAAAAGTTCATTTCCCTTTTAGTCGCCACGCCTTCTATTGGTCAAAACAAATGCCGAGAAGATCTCGGCAGCCATCATCTTATGAAACTTTCGCAAATCCAACCATACCAGATTCTTTATGCCCTGGAACCGTACAATAAAATCGAAACACACCGCGTTCGATTGGTATGAACGTCACCTCGGCTGTTTTCCCCGGCAAGGAATGAACATGAACGTCCGCATTTTCTGCATGGTTTCCATGGTCATTCTGCTGTAACAAAATCTTCATATTTTCGAATTCGATATCGTGTTCCATTTGACCGCTATTTTTCAGAATTAAGGTAACAGGCTGTCCTACAGTCAGTTGCAAACTCTCAGGAAAGTAATAAAATTCAGTCGCTTCAATCACTACCTTTTTCCCCTTTGTTTCGATGCTTAACGGAGATGCAGTTTGGTTGTGGCCATCCATAAAATGGTTCATAGGCGGATTCGTTATCGGAAGATTAGAAGATCGAGAAAATTCATTGTATAAATGGTTATACAAATAGAAAAACAACGGAAGGACGATTGCTAACCATAGCGGGTTATGGAATAGTTTATTGATCAAAAACGCACGGTTAAACCCCGTTTCTTGTTGAAGCATGTATAGAACAATACAAGCCATTCCAACAAATAGAACAAGCATGATGTGAACCGTAGAATCCCGATATTCAGGCGCAATCATTTCTCCTAACATCGCTCCCATCATGCCGCCCATGACTCCTGATAAAACACCGTCGATGATGGCCATGATGCTGATCGGCATCCCGGCTAAAAATCCAGCTAAAAACCCGAAAGCCATTCCTAAAATGGTTGACAAAAAGAGATTGCCGTTGTAAGAAATCCCAGCCAGCAGGCCGCCTGTCAGCCCAGCCAACATTCCTAACGCCATCGCCGCCATCATTCCAGCCATGCATGTGATTTTCTTCCTTTTGATAAAGATGAAAGCAATCACAATGAAAGACAAAACCGCCGCGATCCCCCCAGTGAATAACATCGGCAACGGATGATCCCTCCTGCAAATGTTTATTTGTACACATATATGTGTGCAAATGACAGGTTAGTCCATGTCAGTGAACATACCGGCTGAGTTTGAACGAAAACAGAGAGCGTGTCATCCGATTACAGCTTTTTGTATTTACACCTGCATGTATTCTGTTCATAAAACGACTATCCACACATGCCGCAGCATATGATGAAATTGTGATACCTTCTCTAAAGGGGAAAGATGGAATGCATGGTTACTTGCCAGGAAATCCTCAAACGCTTATTATCACGCCCAATGTAAAAGATGCGCCATTTCGGGTTCTCAAAAACGGGGTAAAACAATTTCACTTGCGGGCGGAACCGGTCGTGCATGAGTTGGTAAACGGAATTAAAATCCGCGGGTATGGATACAACGGAAGTATTCCCGGGCCGACGATTCTTGTCAATCAAGGGGACTATGTTCAAATTACAGTCGAAAACCGTTTGCCAGAAGCGACATCCGTCCATTGGCACGGATTAATTGTTTCCAACCGAATGGACGGCGTACCCGGCCCTGGGGGCAGCCCAATTATCCAACCGGGAGAAAGTTTTACGTATGAATTTCGCATCCAACAGTCAGGAACATTTATGTACCACAGCCATGTCCATGATGCAAAACAAGAGTTAATGGGATTAGCAGGCATGCTTATTTCGCGCGGCATATACGAAGAACCTGTGGACCGCGATTATGCTCTGTTGCTTCAAGAGTGGGCTGTGCAGATGGAGATGCATCAGCAAACTAGCAGCCATCCAATGAATGATCATCCTTCCAAACAATCGGCTTCAAATATATATGACATCGATCCAATGTCAATGATGTTTAATTTTTTCACAATTAACGGCAAAGCCTATCCTGATACCGCTCCTTTATTTGTCCGATATGGCGAACGCGTCCGTATTCGCCTTGGCAATGTAAGTATGGATTCTCATCCGATGCATTTTCACGGGCATGATTTTATTGTCACCGCGGTTGACGGAAATCCGATTCCTATGATGGCAAGATTAAAACGAAACACGATTAATGTAGCGCCAGGAGAAACATGGAACATCGAATTTTTGGCCAACAACCCGGGAAATTGGGTCTTTCACTGTCATAAACCTCACCATACAACGAACGCACATGCAATGGAGGGAATGGGCGGCATGCTTACGGTGATTCGCTACGCCAAATAAACGGTCATTCAAGAAAAACGGCACTGCCGCCGTTTTTCTCCGCTCTATTTTTGACGCCCAGTTTAATTACTAAAATCTTCCGGAAGCCTGGTGATTTAGTACAAAATACTGCTATCTCCATCTGTTTCTCAATTAGATAAAACTTGTGGAATCAGCCTTCTTTTTTTGGCACAATGCCGTTGATTTGCTCGTGACAGCTGTTTTTCACCGGCCTTCTAGATATGAAAACAAATGCTGAAGTTCTCAGCAAGGATCAACGAATAAAAGATAAACCACGGTGATTCACCTATACGCGAATCACAAGATAATCTCCATTTTTCATTTGAACAACATCCGCTTTCATCGCTTTTGCAATATCTATCGTCATCGCTTTTTGCTCCTCCTCACTTTCCGCCCATAAAGCCAGCGCCTTCCCACCTAAAATCCTGTTTTGTCTTCGTGTAATGATTGCTAGTATTTCATAAGGAGGCTTTTCTGATGCTTCTCTCCCCATTTTTCTTACTCCTTTCCTACCCAGTTTGTTTTCATGACAGCATGGCTTTTTCGCAAACTTTCAAGCAATGGAGTTTGTCTGACAGCCGCAATAAATTTGTCAATATCTCTTATAATTGGTACGAGTACAATCACAATTCTCCCTTTTTCATAATCCTTTCGCGTAAAATGGTACCGCTTGATCCCAACCGCTCTCGTTGCTTCAAACAAGGCCGCTTGCCGCTGTCCGTAGTTATCCAACGCAATGCGAAAATGCTCTTCCCGCGGATAAATGACAACGGCCATTCCCTCAGTCTGAAACAATCGTTGGGCATTTTCTGTGCCAAGAAGGTTAGAAATATAAATGCCGTCGACAAATAACTCAGAACCGTTAATTTCGATTTTTCCTTCTTTAACATCCGCAATATCGGCTATCGTTTTTCCTTTTGAAAACCGCTTTAAAACAAAAAGAACAACGCTTCCCACGCTGACTCCAAACACCATATCCGCCCATAATGCCCCCGGCAGCAGCTGCATCGTTAATGCGGTGGAAAAGGAAACGATTAAGGCTAGGTAATTTCTCGCCTCAAACGTTTTTGCAATCCCGTCAAATAAGCATTTCCGCGATAAGTATATTCAGTATTCTCAAGGTCCTTTAAGCTGTACCTTTCCATTTTTCGAACATCACAAAATTGTTGAATGGCTAATACAAGAAACGTCACAGCGACAAAATTTTTTGTCATTAATGCTGGAAGAGCAACCGCGCCTAAGGAAGAAGCAACAAAACCTGTTACAAGATGAATGAAATAACCATTCGGATAGCTCGGATATTGTCGGAAATCTTCCTTAATCGTCAACAAACGGGCTAAAGTCCCTAACACAACGGCTGTCGCGATCATGGCAATATGTTCGGCGGAAATCAACTCTTCATTCATATGCCTACCCCTTCAAGAAATGCTGGATATATTCAGAATTTCATGATACAGCTTCACACATTTTTCTATAATGAGTATGCTTCGTTCGCCGTCATGTCGGTGATGGGGATGATCGTCTTTTCGTCCCGAATCAATTGTCCTTTTTCAAACGAAAACCGCCTAAGCTTTGATATCATCATTCAGTGTAGGCATTCTTCTCAAATGTTAAACATTTGATTTTGCCCACTACTCCAAAGGTGCAATATGTCCTCAAAACAAAGAGTACACACATTCTAAAAAATAAGATACAGTACTAACGCCAAAAAAGGGGCTGACCCAAAATGCGAGTGCGTTTTGGATCAACCCTTTGTTTCGCACAATCTATGAAGGCAAGAAGTCCGTCGCCATTAGCGCCCGACCCATTCGATAAACCGCCCGATCACTTGATCCAAAAATTCCACCGTCGCAGCATCAACGAGATTTCCCGCTTCGTCGAATTTTTGGCTTGCAACATTCACCAGCACCTCGTTCCCGGCCGGCGGCAACACTTTCGCAGCCAGCCCCGGGCTTTGCAAGATTTGGCGCAAATGAAGCTGGGCTCGGATTGTTCCCATCATCCCTGTCGATACTCCGACAATCATCACGGGTTTATTGACCAACACTTTGTCCACACGCGACAGCCAATCTAGCGCGTTTTTCAGCACGCCGGGAACGGACCAATTGTACTCCGGTGTCACGATCAAAACCCCGTCCGCATCCGCCACTTGCCGCTTGAATGCCGCCACGACTTCGGGCGGATCGAGTTCATCGTCTTGATTGTAATGCGGCAGAGCGCCGATATCGGCAATGTCCAATTGGAATTTGTCTTTGTACCGTTCTCGCATAAACTCCGCTAATTTCCGGTTATATGAGTCTTTTCGCAAGCTTCCGACAAGAGCCACAATGTTCATCATTTTCGTCCTCCTTCAAATGGGGTTGATGGTCAATTTCCCCCGCAGCGCAAGGCGAGCGCGCATTCCCTTACTATTTTGCCATTCGATTCCATCAGCTGCCTTTTGCTTCAAATTCCCCTTGCGGTCATTCCCATTATAACTCTTCCCCGTTCGTCGCGATGACGTTTTGATACCAATCAAACGACTTTTTCTTTCTCCGCTCGAGCGTGCCGCTGCCGTCATCGTGTTTATCGACATAAATCAACCCGTACCGTTTTGAAAACTCGCCGGTCGAGGCGCTCACGAGGTCAATGCAGCCCCATACGAGATAGCCAATCAATTCGACGCCATCGGCGATCGCTTCACGCGCTGCTTCGATATGACGGCGCAAATAGTCAATGCGGTAATCGTCGTGAATCGAGCCGTCTTCTCCCACTTTGTCATGCGCCCCAAGCCCGTTTTCCACAATAAAAAGCGGTACGCGATACCGATCGTACAACCGGTTTAAAATGATGCGCAGCCCTATAGGGTCGATCTCCCAGCCCCAGTCGCTCGCTTTAAGGAACGGGTTTTTCACCCCATCAAATACGCTGCCGGGGATGAGCTCATCATCCATCTTGTCTTTTTTCTGGGTGACGGACATATAGTAGCTTAAACCGATATAGTCGACCGTATGCTTCTTGATCAGTTCCAAATCCCCGTCGCGAATATCGAGTTTCACCCCGCGCTCGTCGAACACGCGTTTCATAAAGGATGGATACTCGCCGCGCACTTGAACGTCGGCGCAAAAGAAATTCAACAGCCGCTCCTCTTCAAGTGCATGCATGACGTTTTCTGGATTGCAGTCGTACGGGTACACGGGGGCGGCGAGAATCATGCAGCCGATTTTTGCGTCCGGAATGATCTCGCGGCACGCCTTCACCGCCAGGCTGCTGGCGACAAATTGATGATGGCATCTTTCCTCCCGGAAGCACATCGGCAATGCTTACCCCTTTGTTTCCTTCGCCAAATCCTCCTTCGATCTGGTTGGCCGCCGTCGCTCCTCCCCATAAAAAGTTGGTGGGAAACTCCTCGTTCGTTGTAACCACTAGTCAGTCCCTCCTGTGCAAGTATGCCTCCCCACTAGCTTACTACAAACGCCGCTCCGCCTACACCGACGAATGCTTCGTTCCGCTGTTTCTTCTTCCCCATAAAAAACCATCCTTACAATCGGATGGTTTTTGACATATTCGAGCAGCTCGTACGGTTTGATTTTATGTTTGATCAGCCCGGAAAGCAGCGTGCCGACGCCGATGCTTAAGGTGTCTTTATTGGTGTATAAAAATCCGGTTCCTAATATGCCTTTTGTTGCATCGCCGAGCAGCTCGATCGTGCATCCTTGCTCCGGCTCAAGGTTGAAACGTTCTTCGATCACTTTTTTATCGAGCTTGACAATTTCCATCACTGCGAGCACGACTTCATCCGGCCGCCATTCGCGGTGAAACCCGAGCTGTTTCGCCAAAAGCGAGTTCACGCCGTCCGCCAGCACGACGACATCGGCATACACCTCGCCGTCCGGGCGGTCGGTGCGGACACCGACGACGCGGCCTTTTTCAACGATGCATTCGAGTGCCACCGTTTCACAAACGAGCAACGCCCCTTGTTCGACTGCTTTCTCGGCAAACCATTGGTCAAACTTCGCCCGCAAAACGGTAAAGTTGTTGTACGGCTCGCGCCCCCACTCCAATCCTTTATAGCTGAACGTCACCGCCGACTCTTTATCCATCAGCATAAACCGCTGCTCAACGATCGGCCGCTCGAGCGGGGCCTCTTTATAAAACTCCGGAATAATGTCTTCCATCATTTTTCGATAGAGCACGCCGCCCATGACGTTTTTCGATCCTGGATATTCGCCGCGCTCAAGCAATAATACGTTGACCCCGGCTTTGGCAAGCTCATAGGCACACGCCGTTCCGGCCGGCCCCGCTCCGACGACGATACAATCAAATTTTTCAGGCATGGCGGATTTCCTCCTCGATATCAAGAATCGTCGTATCCGCCGTCAGTCCGGTCGGCAAATCAGTGGCAATGGCGCTCGCCAAGTCTTTCCCTGTCGGCGTCGCCCCGTACAGCAGCACTTCCGGTTTATACTTTTGACAACAGTCAAGCAAAGCGCGCATATACGACTCGGTCCGGTAATGGGCAAAAATCGGATCGTCGTATACATAAACGACATCCGCCCCATAGGCAAACAACGTCGGCGCAAGCGGTTTGACACCACTTCCAATCAGCACTCCGCCAAGCTCGGTGCCGCGTTTATCCGCCAGCGTCCGCCCGGCTCCAAGCAACTCCAAGGAAACAGGGGTCACCTTCCTCTGATAGAAACAAGCATTCCTATTATATAGATAATAAAAATGATATTAATAACCCGTGGTGCTAGATAAACTTGAGCAAGCATAAAAATAGCCCTTGCTGGCGGATCTCCTGTAGAATGAAAGTGCGACCTGCCATTCGAAAGGAGA
>NZ_PIJF01000079.1:0-344 GCF_002809985.1 Geobacillus sp. WSUCF-018B | reverse complement strand
GTCGAAATCGCCATTTGGTCAAGCAAGAGGACGCTGTCATCATCGCCATTCATCTTTTAGGAAAGCTGCTCGGTTTTACATCCGAACGGGCATGGCATCGYTTTGTCACGGGAAATTTGTTCACAAACGGCTCGTTTCTTGAACGCTCCCGATACAACCGCCGTTGCYGGGCGCTTGGTTTCGCCATCAAATGGATCCGTCATGAGCTGGCAAAACGCGGTCAACATCATGCCTATGCCGTCGTKGACAGCTTGCCGCTCCCGTTGTGCCATACGGCAAGAATGCATCGCGTCAAACGGTTTCAAGAGATCGCCGACATCGGGTATTGCGCTTCCAAAAAGCAA
>NZ_PIJF01000078.1:0-7481 GCF_002809985.1 Geobacillus sp. WSUCF-018B | reverse complement strand
CACGATGCTCAATGGGATGATCTGTGTGGAGTTTTCATAGAACTTTTGACGCTACCTAACTATATGATACTATATTTTACTGAATCTATCCTATTTTCAACAAAATATAGTTAAGGCGATTCATCTCCCACTTACTCCGCTTCGCTTCGTCGAAGTGGGAGTCTTCTCGCCTAATTAAGATAAATGTTGTGCAGAGGGGTGGAGCAAAATGGATCATTTCATCGAGCAGATCCAGACACTATCGAAAAGGGTGAACAGATTAAAAAATACTATAGCGACAGAGGAAGCTACGAAAACATCGATCATTATGCCTTTCTTTCAAGTTCTAGGGTACGATATTTTCAATCCGGAAGAGTTTTTACCGGAGTTTACAGCTGACGTGGGAATCAAAAAAGGGGAAAAAGTCGACTACGCCATTATGATCGATGGAAAACCGGTTATTCTCATTGAAGCTAAGGCCGCCAATCAAAAGCTGGATAAACACGATTCGCAGCTGTTTAGATATTTTGGCGCAACCTCAGCTAAGTTCGCTATTTTGACTAATGGCATCTTATACAGATTTTATACCGATCTCGATGAACAAAACAAAATGGATTCAGTGCCATTTTTCGAGTTTAACCTCGCTGAACCGAGAGAAAATCAAATTGTCGAGCTGGCGAAATTCCGAAAAAGCAGTTTCGATGTCGACAGCATTTTCAGCGCCGCATCCGAATTAAAATACCTAAATGAAATTAAACAGTTCCTGAATAATCAGTGGGAAAACCCGTCCGATGAGTTTGTTGCATTCATCATCAGCGATATTTATCCCGGAAAGAAAACTAAAAACGTGATCGAAAAGTTTCAAGGGCTTGTGAAAAAGGCACTGAAACAGTTTCTAAACGACCAAGTCAACGATAAACTTAAGGCTGCCTTAGCCAACAGTGACGAAGAAGAGACCGCCCAAGCGAAAGAAGAGAAAGCGCCAGATGTTCCCGAAGATCCAAAAGAGGAACACAATGAGCCGCAGATAGTCACTACAGAGGAGGAGCTTGAGGGGTATGTATTAGTGCGGCTGCTCCTAAGGGAGATTCTTGATCCCGAACGTATCTATTATCGCGATAACTTGAGCTACTTCAATGTTTTACTGGACAATAACATCCGAAGATGGATTTGCCGTCTCGGACTCAATACAAGCAACAAGTACATTCAGTTCAATGATGAAGGGAGAACAACAGTATATATCGAAACGGTGGCCGATATTGAAAAACATAGGGATAAACTAATAAAAGTAGCACAGAAATTCCTCTAAACATTGGAAATCCTTGCTCCATAACAAAGAAGGAACACCCATGTTTCAAAGGAGCATTCCCGTTAGGAGCTTTTCCGGGGACTTGATCAAAAAAAGCCCTCTTGGTATGTGATATTATCCCTCTAGTGTAGACAGTTGGGAAAATGCCCATACTGTCAGTAAAAACACTGGAGGGATTTGTTTATGTTCGAGACCAAGCAAACACCGAAAGGGAAGACCACTTATTCCGTGGAGTTTAAATGGAGGGCTGTCCAGATGTACATCGAAGAAGGATGGGGATATAAGCGGATATGCCAAGAGTTAGGGATTCCCTGCACGAAAACGATCAGACTTTGGGTAAAACGTTACCATGAACATGGTCGAAAAGGGCTCGAAGAACGGCGCGGGACATCCAAGTCTCCATTCAAGGGAAGGCCTCGAAAAAAAGAGTGCAGTTTAGAGGAAGAGAATCGAAGACTGAAAGCAGAGAATGATTATTTAAAAAAGTTACGAGAGCTGGCAAGGAGGTGAAACCGAAAGAGCGGTTCTCGATCATTCAGGAGTTATCCAACACCTATCCGATTGCCTGGCTATGCCAACTGGCCGGTGTGTCAAGAAGTGGATACTATCGATGGATGAACCAGCAGGGAATCGTCACAGAGAAGCAAAAGGAAAATGAACAAATCAAACAAATGATCCTCGAATGCCATCAAAAGGTCAATGGGATCTATGGATACTAGCGCGTGAAAGCATGGATAAAACGAAATTATGGGAAGACCGTGAATCATAAGCGAGTGTACCGACTGATGAAAGAGTTGGGGGTTCAGGCCAAAATCCGTCGAAAAAAGCCGAAGTATAAAGCGGGAAAGGAGAATATCGTAGCGTCGAACGTGTTAAACCGTGATTTTGCGGCCACTGCAGCCAACCAAAAATGGGTGACGGATATTACCTATGTGCCATTTCAAGGAACCTATTTGTATCTGTCTGCTATTAAAGATCTGTACAACAATGAAATCATTGCGTATCGCATCAGTCGTTCGAATGACTTAAAATTGGTGATCGAAACTGTCAAGGATGCCATCAAAAAACGGGATGCGCGAGGAGTCCTTCTCCATAGCGATCAAGGCTCCCAGTACACATCCCGCCAGTACCATCAACTGCTGAAGGCTCATCATATCATTCCTAGTATGTCCAGAAGAGGAAACTGTTTAGACAATGCCTGCATGGAAAATTTTTTCGGGCATTTGAAATCGGAAATGGTGGACCTTCCCACCTTTGAAACGGAAGAGGAAATGATCGGGGCGATCGATCAGTACATGTATTTTTATAATTATGAACGGTGCCAGAAAAAACTAGACTACCTCAGCCCAGTGGAATACCGAATTGCCTAAGCAGCCTAGCAGACGAACGGCTGAGAATGTCTCCTTCTTCAGCTTGCCAACGATGAAGTGGAATGAAGGAGACGTTGTCAAGTGCTTTCCTTGACAACGTTTCCTCATTCCACTATCCTAACAAGCAGCTAAAGAAGGTGGGTATTTTTCACACTGTCTACTTGACAGGGATATGTTCACCAACGTGGATGGCCTTATCACATACTGACAAAGCTCCTGCACCATGGAATCAATTGAGCGGAAAGAAGGACCGGTTTCCCCAAATGCTCCTGACAGGCTATGATCAACGGTGTCTGCATCACCGTTGATGATGAAAAGATCCGGTCCCGAATCATACATCTTAAAATTTTAACGAAGTCTTTTGGCTTCTTGTAACTTTCTTTTCTGTTCCGCTACTTTCGTGCGCAAAAACCTTATCTTTCCCAAAGTGATGATGTTGAATATGGTGTAGCAAACAAGGCTTGCCGAATACTCGTTGTCCTCATTCATATCGTGAAAAAACTTCATGTAACTCCTCCTTGATCTCATCTTTCCCCTAAAGGGTGATGATTGAAAAAGCATTCTTCTAATAGATAAACCTTAATGGTTGAACTTCTCCAAAATCAATCGTACCAAGAAGCAGCGATTGTCACTAGCCTCCTCAAAGGATGATGCAATGTCCCTCCAAGGCAGGGATTCAAAAGGCTGCTGTCGAAAAGAGAAGGAATTGATTGAATGAGAGTCTTTCCATGCAAGCTCGGGTCCCAGATTCGTGCCACACCTAGGTTTCTATCATCTTTCCTATTGAACGAAAGAAACAGAAACGCTGGCGTCAACACAAGTCTTTGACCATCTGGCGCAAAACGAAAGGAGTGCTCGACGTGAATGTGCCGTTTGAAATTCGCCAAGCCACCATTCAAGACATCGAAGATCTGACTCGATTGCGCTTGGAATTTCTTAAGGAGTTAGGAAAAATACAGTCGGAACAAGAGGAAACGCTTGTCACAACCGCAACAAAACAATATTTAGAAGAAGCCCTTTCAAACCATGAATTTATTTCCTTTGTCGCTTTATCCAATCATCGCATAGTCAGTGTCAGTGGCATCGTCTTATTCAAACGGCCCCCTTCTTTGCAAAATCTAAAAGGACTCGAAGCGTATATACTGAACGTGTATACGATCCCTCCGTATCGGAGAAAAGGATTGGCCAGAACGCTGTTGGAACGTTGCATTGAGGAATGTAAAACAATCGGAGTCAAACGAATTTGGCTGCATGCCACGGAAGATGGGAAGCCGTTATATACAAAAATGGGATTTACCTTTAAAAACAGTGAAATGGAATTATTCATTTGAATGTAACCAAACATTATAGACGACTGCCGGAAGCGAGCTTGTGCTTGTCACACCAAGGTGTGGAAAGACCGAACACCGCTTCCCCCTACATGAACGCGGAAGCGGCGTTGTTTCGGGCGCCAGCAGTCGCTCCAATGTTTGGTAAAAGCCGCATCCAATTGCCTCTATAGACATGCTCAAGTAGCTCCTAACATAAAAAACATAGCTTCATATGGTCATCAATACTAAGGAGTGAATCAACGTGAAATTTGATCCCAATCAGCATCTTCATTTAGGATATTATGAGAACAATGTTGATGTAGAAGCAGTTGCCTATAAACTTGAGCATACAAATCAATGGGTAGTTTTTCTCGATCATGAACAGGATACTACAGTCGTGAAAAGAATATTAGATCAGTATGATCTCCATGAAAAATATGGTTACAAAATTTTCACAGTCGAAGCAGATGAGTTATCTTATGACGTCGGAAGTAAGCTACTGGAAGAATGGTTAAAAGCAAATAATATCATATAAGATCATGTTGCCATTTGGTTGAATGGTGATTGGGCCAAATTCGAACTGTATGACTCAATATCACTGTTGCATGATTCACAACGAAAAGTGAGGTCTGTACATGAAGACGGTTAGCCAAGAAATCCAAGAATTGTCCATTCAATCCTTAGAGTCCACTTTTCATAAGCTTTCCAATGCTTTTCAAAGCATGACAGAAAAAGGTGCAAACACCGCTCTTGTGGAAAAAAGACGAAACACAGTCAAAATTGGTTTAGAAAGCCTAAAAAATACTTGGTATGGGGAAGAGTTTTGCTATGACGAAGAAATCATATTGACTTCTAAAGATGTTCTACAAGGTCTCATTCCGCCGATCGAAACACAAATAGCCAAAGCAAAGGAAGGAAGTTCACAAAAAACATTAAATGAGCGTCGCTTAATGGCGTTAAAACTGGCCATCGAATCTTTGGAGAACCGTCTTACATAAGACGGTTTTTCAATTTTTTTATTGTTCCCGAATTGGGTGTGTGACATAAACAAGATGGAAGGAAAGCTTATTTATGATAGCATCCCGTTATGTTTACGCCATAATCAACTGAAATCAAGTACGTCGTTCATTCAATCACAGGAATCCCAGTATCGTTCCATTAATGAGACCGACCAAGCAGGCTGCCTTACTTCGCCTTTAGGTAAGAACTCCTTCATAACCGGTTTAATATCAATAATCGGCGTACCATCTATGGCATCTAATCCTCTTACTTTCAATGTCCGCCCTTGATGTTCTAACAATTCAACCGTTGTTAACCCTAATTTATTCGGTCGATGTTTGCCCCTTTGAGCAAAAATTCCGACCTTCGGATATTCTTTACGATTTCTTGGATGCCTTGCTCCATAGTGAATGGTGTCATCTGTCACTCGGTCAAAATAAAAAATAATATCTAAATGCGAAAACTCACTGATCCCTTGTAAAGCGGAATCATCGATTTCATCTGATAATTCAATTATTGAAATAACACTACCCCAATTATCATCCTCAACATCTTTGCGGTTATTTTTAACAAATGCGATTGGTGCAATTTTACTGGCAACTTTAGTTGCAACAATATATGTTACACCTGCTATTACCACTGCAGCAGATGCAGCAATTAAATGAGATCAAAGCGCTTCACCTATTACAACCCCAATTGGAGCTAGAAATGCCATCGACACATGAGCTTTATTGAGTTTACTACAAGTTTTCCGTTTGTTTCAGTATCTTTAAATACAGCAACAATTTTATCAGGAAGGATGGAGCCCGGAACGAATGAGTTTCTCCAGATCGATCTCCTGTGCCCAATGTTCCAAGTGAACGAGGGCTTGCCGGCCATCAAACACATTGTAGAGGATGGCCTGAACGGCATCACTGGGTCGAGTCTGGCATTGCGAATCGACGGGAACGAGATGGTCAATCAATTAGGGCAGGTCCAGTTCCTTAAATAGGGTACTTATGATATTCAAAATAAGAATTGCGATAGACCCCTTTGACTTCAACATCCATGAGAGCAAACTCCTTTACTTTCCTTGTGTGTCAAGAATTCATTCGACGATGGGCACAAAAAACCCTCCCGATTTTCGTCGGAAGGGTGCGAAATGTGAGTAATGAGGAATCGTATGAGGATAAAATAAAAAAGGATTCCCACATCTCGTAGGAATCCTTGATACATCCTATTTTCGATGCCGATGGTGGGAGTCGAACCCACACGGGGGGCTACCCCACACGATTTTGAGTCGTGCGCGTCTGCCAATTCCGCCACATCGGCGCGACATGTATTATTCTATCACATTACTTCATGTCTGTCAACACTTTTTATATTCATTAGATGGAGGCGGCACCCGGATTCGAACCGGGGGTAAAGGTTTTGCAGACCTCTGCCTTACCACTTGGCTATGCCGCCTTGATCGAGAGCGGAAGACGGGACTCGAACCCGCGACCCCCACCTTGGCAAGGTGGTGTTCTACCACTGAACTACTTCCGCATCATTGGCTGGGGTAGCTGGATTCGAACCAACGCATCACGGAGTCAAAGTCCGTTGCCTTACCGCTTGGCTATACCCCAACGCTGTAAAAGTGAAGGGCGACTAGTGGGAATCGAACCCACGCATGCCAGAGCCACAATCTGGTGCGTTAACCACTTCGCCATAGTCGCCATAATGATAATCAAAATGGCAGGGGCAGTAGGAATCGAACCCACACCGGAGGTTTTGGAGACCTCTGTTCTACCATTAAACTATGCCCCTTCAATCATGGTGGAGGGGGACGGATTCGAACCGCCGAACCCAAAGGGAGCGGATTTACAGTCCGCCGCGTTTAGCCACTTCGCTACCCCTCCAAAGAATGGTGCCGACTGCAGGACTTGAACCCGCAACCTACTGATTACGATTCAGTTGCTCTACCAATTGAGCTAAGTCGGCATAAAACAAATGCAAGAAGGTGGCTCATTGTTGTGCTCTGTGCCTCTTCCTCTACAAGCTGATTCGAGGAAGCAGGATGCGTCGAGGCAACTCGAAGCCGACTCGACGAAGCAAGTGCTCGTCTCTACCAATTGAGCTAAGTCGGCATAATTATGATATAAATCGTGGCTCATTGTTCATTTGTTGTGTCCCTTCCTCTACCAGCCAATTCGAAGAAGCTGGGTGCGTCGGGACAACTCGCAATCGATTCGATGAAGCGGATGCTCGTCTCTGCCAATAGAGCTAAGTCAGCTTGCTATCAATTATATGGTGGCTCGGGACGGAATCGAACCGCCGACACAAGGATTTTCAGTCCTTTGCTCTACCGACTGAGCTACCGAGCCATATTAAGTTTTACGTTGCTTTGCTTGTACTGCACTGTGTCTCTTCCTCTACAAGCTGATTCGAGGAAGCCAGATGCGTTGAGGCAACTCCGACTGAGCTGCTGAGCTGTCTCTTTTCATAATTTTGAAACAATGGCGGTCCCGACGGGACTCGAACCCGCGATCTCCT
>NZ_PIJF01000077.1:0-8032 GCF_002809985.1 Geobacillus sp. WSUCF-018B | reverse complement strand
TCGTTTACTTTTTGCTTCTTTCATGGCAGTGGACAACTTTTCGATCTCGTCTTTGTGATTTGGCATCATATTTTCTCTCCGTTCCCCTATTTTCTCTTTTATTTATTCGCCGTGGAACGGGAGAAAACCTTTATTTCAATTTATATAGAAGGATTATGAAGATATTGGTTGAAATAAATAAATATAAGGCAAATGTCCTGATAGAAAATGTCTGATGGAGTCGAATGAAACATGAATGATGTGTATGCTCATACGCCACGGGCAAATGGACAGGAATGGCATCGGTTGGACGAACATTTGGTAAGCGTAGCGGAAATGGCTCAATCATTCGCCGCTCCTTTTCAAGGGGGAAGAGTGGCTTATTTATGCGGCCTTTTGCATGACTTAGGAAAATTCCATCCTCTTTTTCAACAATATTTGAAAAAGCAAGCAGATGGAGAAATGGGCCAAAGCGTCCCTCATGCGATTTGGGGAGCGGCGTTGATGTACCAAGTGTATTGGAAAAAAACGGGAAATCGACATGCCTGGCAATGGTTTTCGTTGCCGATCGCCGGCCATCATGTGGGTTTGCATTCGTCTCACTATTTATCATCTACCCTTGGACAGAGCTTAAAAGAACAACATTTGCACTTTCGGGAAGTCTTGAAGCAAGCCGAATGGTTCCTAAAGAAATTCGTATTTCCATGCATGCAAAGTGTGGAAAATATTTCTTCGCTTTCTGAAACCGATAGGGAGATGTGGATTCGCCTGATCTTTTCTGCGCTTGTTGACGCTGATTATTTAGATACAGAGCGCCACTTCCAGCCGGAGCTTTCTCCGCTCCGAACGCCTGTGGCTTCGATAACGGATTTATGGAATCAATTTACCGCCGATCAGGAACAATTAACAAGCCGCACGGATGATACAGCGGTGAATCGGATGAGAAGGGAAGTGTATGAGGAATGCGTCCGCTCCGCCTCCAGACCGCAGGGAGTATATCGGTTGACCGTGCCGACCGGAGGGGGGAAGACGAGAAGCAGTTTAGCTTTTGCATTGAAACATGCGGTGGAACATGGACTTGACCGCGTTATTGTCGCCATTCCGTATACAAGCATTATTGAGCAGACGGCGGATGTATACCGCGGCATTTTCGGGAACGATGCGGTGTTGGAGCACCACAGCCAAATTGAGGTGGATGATGAGAAGGAAGAAGCGGATGAAAGGCTCATCCAACAACGCCTCGCTGCGGAAAATTGGGACGCTCCCCTCATTGTCACGACAACCGTGCAGCTGTTTGACAGCCTGTTCAGCAATCGTCCAAGCAAGGTGCGCAAACTGCATAACTTGTCGCGCAGCGTCATAATTCTCGATGAGGTTCAAACGCTCCCGGCAGAACTGCTAAAGCCGACATTAGATGCATTGGCCATGTTGGTGCGTCATTGTCAGACAACCGTTGTCTTATCGAGCGCCACTCAGCCGTTTTTTGAGGAAAGCCGATTTTTGGATGTATTTTCCGAAATAGAGGTCAAAGAAATGTTGCCGTTGCCGACCGTGAATCGTCATTTTCAACAAATGCAGCGGGTGGACTATGAAATATGGAAATCACCCGTTTCATTGCCACAACTTGTCCGTTTCATTCGAGAACAAAAGCAATTATTGGTTGTCTTTAACACGAGAAAAGAGGCGAAAGAGTGCGTCGAGCTCCTTCAAGAAGATGATGGGGTATTCCATCTTTCCACCCTTCTTTGCAGCGCGCATCGTCGCCGAATTTTAGAGGAAGTTCGTGAACGTCTAAAGAAAAATCAACCTGTCCGCCTCATCAGTACACAAGTGGTGGAAGCAGGGGTTGATTTAGATTTTCCGATTGTCATGCGGCAAATGGGGCCGCTCGACCGGATTGTCCAAGCGGCAGGACGCTGCAATCGCGAAGGAAAAATGGATAAAGGAAACGTGATTATTTTTGAAACAGAAGACATGCCAAGCCCAAGAGGATCGTATCGAACAGCGACGGAAACAGCACGGTTCTTATTGGCACAACGCCATCCTGATGATTTGCACGATCCCAATATATTTCGGGAATATTTCCGTCGTTTATTCGCCTCGGTGGATGTGGATTCGAAAAACATCCAAAAAGATCGGGAAACACTTGATTATCCATTAGTTGCCGAAAAGTATCGCCTTATTGATCAGGATACGGTTTCCGTCATCGTTCCATATGAGGAGGCGTCGGAATACTTGCGAATGTGGGAATCTTCTCCGTCCCGCTATTCGTTTCGCCGTTTGCAGCCATATATGGTTCAGTTGTATCGTTTTGAGGCGGAAAAGAAAGAAAAGGACGGATGGCTGCGGGAAGTGGCGGACAATGTCTATGAATGGCTTGGTGACTATGATGAACGGATCGGAATTAAAGAAGAAGTTTACGATCCACTCAGTTTGATTGGATAGAAATGGCGATGGAAAGGAGACATGAAATGCAACGTCAAGCGAAAGTGCAGGTGAAAGTGTGGGGAGAATATGCCTGTTTTACAAGACCGGAATTTAAAGTCGAGCGCATCAGTTATCCGGTGATGACGCCGAGCGCAGCGCGGGGGATATTGGAAGCGATTTTTTGGAAACCGGAATTTCGTTATGAAATTCGCCAAATCGGGATTTTGAGTTTAGGGGGTCAGCAGGCGATTTTGCGCAACGAACTCACAAGCAAGCAAAATAAAAACCCGATCGTGATTGAAAGTGCCAGGGCTCAACGAACGAGCTTGATTTTAAAAAACGTTGCCTATTGGATTGTTGCCGATATCATTTTAACAAATCGTGCGATTGATCCGGCGGCCAAATACCGGGATCAGTTTAACCGACGAGTGGAACGAGGGCAGTATCATCATATGCCATATTTAGGAACAAGGGAGTTTGCCGCCTACTTTTCATCTATAGATGAAGATGATGTTGTGCAGCCGGTCGATATGGACATTGGCACAATGCTGTTGGATTTTGCTTTTATTGAAGACGGTTCGAGAAAAGAAATGGAGTTTCTCCGTCATGATGAAACAGGAACGCGAACGGTGGCTGGATTCGCAAAGCCCATCTTTTTTGAGGCAAAAGTAGAAAACGGCTGGATGTATATTCCAAAAGAAAGATATCAACAGTTATATGCATTGGAGGGCCAAGATGCTTTACGAGTTGATTGAGTTGGCGGCTAAGTTGCAGAGGGAAAAAAAACTGCCACCGATCTCCTATAAACCTAAATCAATCAATTGGATTATTGATTTAGGCGGGGATCAACCATATTTGAAAGGGCCTTTTAGAAGGGGAGAATACCGTTTGGTGGAAGCACCGTTTCGGTTGAGGCAAGGGAAAGTTACGGAAGAAAACATAAAGCCTTATTTGTTGGCTGATGATGGTCGCTATGTACTTGGCATCCCTGAAAGTCCAGAAAAGGCGGATGAAGCAGAGTTAATGCATAAAGGGTATGTTCGATTAATTGAGGAAGCTTATGAGAAAACAAAGTTGAAAGAATTAAAAAAAGTGCTTGATTTTTTGTACAGTCCAATGAAGAATGCGTTCCGTGAGCAAATTGGTGCCAAGGATATCGTGACGTTTCAAGATGATGAGGAGTCATTGATTTTTGAAAAGAGGGAAATTCAAACATTTTGGGCTGAATACTTGGCGAGTGATTTGCTGTCCGACGATGAATGTGACTGTTCTGTTTGCGGGAAGCGATCGGCTTATGTACGGTATTTGCCCAACCCTGTCCAGTTATTTGGACAATCGTGCCAACTGACGTCGTTTAATAACCCGTCGTTTGAATCGATGGGCAAAACTCAAACGAATAATGTACCTGTCTGCTTCGGTTGTGCTACTTTGGTTGTCGATACATTGAATTATCTCATTAGGGAAGATCAACATCATACTTCCCTGTATATAAGCGACCGAAATATTTTGCAATCCCAAATGGCCATATATTGGGTTGATGACCAAATTGAGGGGAGGGGATGTATCCAACTTGATGAAAAATTGTTTGCATCGCCAATTGAACAATGGCTTTTTGACGAAGAAACAAACCAACGGACTCCTCCCCCTGAGCTAAAGCAGCTCGAGGAATTGCTTGCCCTCCCAAAAACAGGGCGCGAGCAGGCATTGCATTTAGACAAGACGTTTTTTCATATGGCTGTTCTTTCGGCCAATAAAGCGAGATTAGTCATTCGTGAATGGATTCACACGTCGATTTCTCAATTGCTGATGCATTTGGAGAGGTATGTGGCCGCTGTGCGCATCGTTCAACCGACTGGGGAAAAAGGCTATTTATTGCCGTTGGGAGTCTTGATTCGCGCTGTCGACATGTCTCCAGGGTTGGTGCGGCAATGTTTGCGCATGATTTATCAAGGGGCTTTGCCGCCCGCTGAATTGCTGCCGTTAGCGCTTCAACGTTTCCGCTCTTTGAAAGTATTGAGTGATCCGAAGGAAACGTGGAGATATCATTCATCAGCCAGTTTGATAAAACTCGTTCTCACATATGGAAAGGAGGAAGCAAATACAATGCAATCGTTAAACAACCATTGCTTGCAGCCGGCTTATATTTGTGGACGATTATTGGCCGTATTGGAAGAAATTCAACGGCGCGCTTCAGGATACCGAATTGGAAGCACAATCGTTGATCGATTTTATGGCGCGGCTTCTACAGCTCCAGCATCGACATTCGGTTCATTGCTGAGGCTTTCGACAACCGCTCATCTGCCGAAAGTGTCTGTTGAGCTTGGCCGTTTGCTCGAAGAAGTGATGAAACAGTTGGATGAAGCTGGCGGTTTTCCAACGATTTTCAATTTGAGAGAACAAGCAGAGTTCGCGCTCGGTTTTTATCATCAACGTGCTGAATTCCGCAGTCGCCATCAAGCCAATCAAACAAAAGAAACGGGGGAAAGCCAGTGATGGAGCGCTATATTGATCCGACAAAACGTCACGAATTTGTGTTGCTTTTTGATGTCAAAGATGGGAATCCAAATGGGGATCCAGATGCGGGCAACATGCCGCGTGTCGATCCGGAAACGATGCACGGCATTGTGACCGACGTCGCTATCAAGCGGAAAATTCGCGATTACGTCGCGATGGTATTAGGCAAACCGATTTTTATTCAAAGCCAAACAGCTTTAAACACCATCATTTTTCAAGCATATCAAGACGTCGGAGTGAAACTGGCGACGATTGAGCTGAATGAAGAAGAAAAAGAAAATGGGGAATTGATGAATTGGCTTTCACAGCTTGAGGAACAAGGATTGGTGCTCGAAGACAATCGGGTGATCTATACTGGCGAGGACGTCAAGGAGAAGGATATTCGGGAAAAATTAACGGAAGGATTAGAAGAAGCCGGTCTTAAAAAACAGCTGGAAAAGTCATTGCGAAATATGGCGAAACGTTTGGCACAGGCGGCAAATAATATGAAAATTGATGACCAAACACGCCAAAATGCGCAAAAGGCTTTATGCCAAAAGTACTATGATGTCCGCATGTTCGGGGCTGTGATGTCAACAGGGTTGAATGCTGGTCAAGTGCGCGGGCCGATGCAGCTGACATTTTCTCGCTCAATTGATCCGGTATTTCCATGGGATTTGACCATCACACGCTCCGCGATCACCAAAGAATCGGATCGCCGCAGAAAACAAACGGAAATGGGAAGAAAACCGTTAATTCCATACGGGTTGTATCGATTGCATGGATTCTACAATCCATTTTTAGGAGAAAAAACAGGGGTTACGGCGGAAGATTTAGCTGATTTTTGGGATGCGCTCGTTCATTTATTTGCATTTGACCATTCTGCGGCTCGAGGAGAAATGAATGTCAGAGCACTGTATATTTTTAGCCATGAAAATGCGAAAGGATCAGCCCCAGCTCATAAACTGTTTGACTTGGTGAAAGTCGAGCGCCGCCAACAGGAAGCGCCAAGGTCATTCCATGACTATGTTTTGCTCGGACCGGCAGATGAGGGGCAAAAAGACGTTTTTCTTGAAGGGTTTTCTGGGGTCACCGTGACGCGCCTCGTATAAAACGTTGGCGAAAGGGTTGGTTTTATGCAGTGGAGTGAAGATGAGTGGATTATGTTATCGGCTTTGCAACATTATGTGTACTGCCCGCGTCAATGTGCATTGATTCATCTCGAACAGACTTTTGAGGAGAATGTTTTTACACTGAGAGGGAATCGGGTGCATGAACGGGTAGACACACCCGAAGGAGAACAGTTGGGAGACAGAAGAGTAGAGCGTGCTTTGCCAATCTGGTCGGAACGTTTGGGGATTATAGGAAAAGCAGATTGTGTAGAATTTCTTCCTGATGGGACGCCATATCCAGTGGAATACAAAGCCGGAAAACGAAAAACGAAAGAGGCGGATATGGTGCAGTTGGCGGCTCAAGCTCTCTGCCTAGAAGAAATGTTCGATCGACCGGTGGCAAAGGGGGCCTTATACTATTATCAGTCAAGAAGACGGTTGGAAGTGGACGTGACCAAACCTTTGCGGCGACTTGTGGAAGAAACGATACAAAATGTAAGAGAAATGTTGGGAAATGACCGATTGCCGCCGCCCGTCAATGATGCACGATGCCGTGATTGCTCGTTGCAGGACGTTTGCATGCCACAGGTTCCTGCGAACGTAGCCGCTTGGATAAGCGAGGAGAACGATCATGATTAAAGTATTGTTGAATACGTTATACGTTCAAACGCAACAGTCGTATATACGGCTTGATCATGAAACCATTGTCGTTGAGGTGGAAGGGGCAAAGACATTGCAAGTCCCTATCCACCATATTGGCGCCATTGTCATGTTTGGACATGTTTCGATCAGCCCGTATTTGCTTGGCAAATGTGTCAACCAAGGCATTTCTGTCATTTGGTATGATGCATATGGCCGTTTTTTGGCCCGAGCCACTGGAAGAACAAATGGAAATGTATTGCTTCGAAGAGCACAACATCAACTATTGGAAAATGAGAAAAAGATGCTCCATATTGCTTCGCGTTTTGTATCCGGTAAAATTCGCAACAGCAAAAGCGTGCTGCAACGGGCGATGCGTGATTATCCAGAGCAGCGAGCGAGGTTGGAGCAATCTGTAAAGCAACTAGACCAAAGTTTACGCAATATTGGAAAGCAATCGACATTGGATGAACTGCGGGGAGTCGAGGGATACGCCTCATCCGTCTACTTTGAAGCGTTCGCATCGCTCATACGGTCAGATGAGGACGGATTTTTTGCCTTTACCGTACGGTCTCGGAGGCCTCCCCGCGATCCGGTCAATGCTTGTTTATCATTTGCTTACAGCATTTTAACACAAGACTGTATCTCGGCATTGGAGGGAGTGGGGCTTGATCCGCAAATCGGTTATTTGCATGCGTTGCGGCCTGGGAAGCCATCATTAGGTTTGGATCTTGTTGAAGAATTTCGGCCTTACTTGGCTGATCGATTTGTTCTGACATTAATCAACCGGAGGCAACTGGATAAAAGCCATTTTGACATGCGCCCAGGCGGAGCTGTATTTTTGAATGAAAAGGGGAGAAAAACCTTTTTGGCTGCTTATCAAAAACGGAAACAAGAAGAAATCCAGCACCCGATTATCAATCAAAAAGTTCCACTAGGGTTGTTGCCTCACGTACATGCTCGATTATTAGCTCGACATTTACGGGGAGATATTGAGGAGTACACTCCATTTATCATGAGGTGATCATGATTGGATATTTTAGTGACATACGATGTAGAAACATTAGAACCAAGCGGTCAAAAACGGTTGCGAAAAGTGGCGACCATTTGCCAAAATTTTGGTCAGCGGGTGCAAAAATCAGTGTTCGAATGCAGCGTTAGTCAAGCGCAGCTAGAAGAAATGGAGCATCAATTGTTGCGCGTCATTGACTTGGAAAAAGATAGTTTGCGGATATATACATTGTACGGCAGCCGGTCAAAGGCGGTTCGTGTCTATGGAAAAGATGTAACTATTCAGCCACATCATAAAGTGAGCTGAATATTTTCTTCTTTCCTTGTCTATGATGTGAATATTGATAGACAAGGAGGTGAATCGCATGTTG